>JAOZIA010000001.1 GCA_026014585.1 Candidatus Bathyarchaeota archaeon
GCGTGGCTCTTACATACGCTGTATAGATGCCGACAACGGTGAAGAAGTTTGGAAAGCTCTACACTGGGGAGCAGGCATCGGCGGAGCCCACCTCACAGGTACCGCAGTGTACATGGCTGACGGCTACGTTGTGGGACTTAACCTGTACGACAACCGTATCTACTGCTACGGCAAAGGACCAAGCGCCACAGAAGTAACAGTGCAAAACAACGTTGTCAACTTGGGAAACAGCGTCCTCATAACAGGACAAGTAACTGACCAGTCACCAGGCGCCAAAGACACACCCGCAATCGCGGACGAATACCAAACCGAATGGATGGCATACAAATATCAGCAACAGCCAAAACCCACAGACGCAACCGGTGTGCAAGCACATTTAACCGCCATTGACCCCAACGGTAACTACCAAGACCTCGGCTACGTCACAAGTGACACCAGCGGCGGCTTCAAGCTTCTATGGACTCCTGAAATACCCGGAGAATTCACCGTAACAGCAACGTTTGAAGGCTCTAAATCATACTACAGTTCTACCGCAAATACCTACGTGGGCGTTGTGGAGGGTTCAGCATCACCAATAGTGCCCGGCGGTCCCTCACAGCCAGTTTCACCTCTGCCAAGTGAAGCACCACAACCATCAACCAGCGCAGGCGCACAGACAACCGTTTACATTGCCATAGGCGTAGCAGTCATCGTTATAGTTGCGTTAGCAACAGCGCTTGTCCTTAGACGACGCAAATAAGCACCAAAAACCAACCTCCTTTTCTTTTTTTGGTTTATTCTCAAGGTTGTTTTTCTGAATTGTCTATTAGAACCAAGATAAAGTCCCGTTTCTCCGCGCAGTTCGCAGACACCAAGAGTAAACGTAGTAGCCTACAGGCAGAATTATCAAACACATGGCAACCAAAATTACAAAGGTTGGAAGAATTGTCAGAAGGGATGCTCCTGTGAGAACTTGTCGTATGGCGGTGAAGAAGTAGTATTGGGGCACAAAGTATGAAATCACCTGCAACGGAACGGGCATAACTTGGGGCGGAAAGAGTACGTTCCCAAAAAGGCTTGTAGCTATAGTTATCAGGGTCGTCACGGGGTCGCCTTGCTTAGTTAAGATGAGGATACCTGCGCCTATCATGCTAAACCCGATGAAGGTTCCGATGCCCAAAGCGACAACCAGTAATGTTCCCAAAATGTTAATGCTTAACACGACGCCGAAAGCGAGAACGCCTATGGCTAAGTAGATGATGATAGTTCCTGTGCTCCAGATAAAACCCCACAAACTACTACCTACAATAAACGTGGCTAGACCCGTGGGTGACACAAGGACTTCTTCCAGCGACCACGGATTGATGGTTTTCTGAACCAAGGTGAGGCTTTGCGACAGGTACGTGTTGAAGGCGATGCCGATTATCAGGTAAGTCGTCAGAGGCATATTGTAAATTTCAAGCACGCTTTGCATCTGCGCATTAGAACCCAAAAACGCGTAAGACAAGGCTCCAAAGACAGCACTCAAAAACATCAGTATCATATTCGTCTTGTAAGTTGAGAACGAGATCATGTCCCGCTTCATAAAATAGTAGACCTTGAACAGTTCCTGAGAAAACGTCACTTCTCAGCACCTGCACGGGTCAATTCTATGAAGGCATCTTCCAAAGTGGGTTCTTCCTGCTTGAAGTTGATGAGTTTAATTTTCTCTTTGAAAAAGAAGTCCAAAACCCTCGGCAGCGAATCCACATCCTCCAATCGTATCCGTAGGCGAGTTTGTTCAAGTACAGCGTCTTGTACTTCAGCATTGAGGCTTACCACGCCCTCCATAGCTCTTAGCGTGCTGATTTGAGTGCTGGACATGTTTTTTACGGTTGCGTCAGCAACTTCGCCTTTCTTCACCTTGTCCCTGAGCGCGTCAGGCGTGTCTAAAGCGATGATTTTTCCTTTTTTCATGATGCCTACGCGGTCACACATCTGCGCAACTTCTTCAATATAGTGCGTAGTGTAAAGCACCGTTTTGCCCGTTCTCTTTGCCAAATCGTTTTTTATGAATTCCCTGATGGCTCTAGAAGAATTTATGTCTAAACCCGTTGTGGGCTCATCCAACAGCAGGATAGGTGGGTCAGCAAGAAGTGTCCGTGCCAAAGCAAGCTTTCGTTTCATGCCACCCGAGTACCTCTGAAAAAGCTCAAACGCGCTGTCTTGTAAGCCCACAAGCTCAAGTACCTCCAGAATCCTCTCCTGTATTCTGTTTTTGGGCACGTTGTTAATGGCAGCGAAGAATTCCAAGTTGCTGTAGCCGCTAAGTCTCCAGAAAAACCCGCGTTCTCCCACGCTGAAGAGAGTGCCGATGGAACGTTTAACCTGCATCTGCTGCGTTGCCACATTAAAACCGTTCACATACGCCACTCCCCCGTCAGGCGGAAGCAATGTGCACAACATCTTAACCAGCGTGGTTTTGCCCGCCCCGTTAGGTCCAAGCAAACCGAAAAGTTCGCCCTTCTCGATTTTAAGGTCCAACTGATTAACTGCAGTTACAATTCGTGTTTCTTTGCCGCTGAAAAAAGATTTTTCATTTCGAATTTTAATTTTTGACTTGTACGTTTTGGTCAAGTTCTCTGCAATTATCGCATACTTTTCTGTAGACGTCAATTCTGTCACGTACAGTCAGTTCAAATTAATACGTTGGTTTCTATGCATAAAGCTTGTCGTAGAAACAAGTGCTTGTGGCTAGCAACTTAAATAGGTAAAAGCACAGCGTTTTGAATGTGTTTGGGGATGACTGGAAGCGATGTTCGCCTAAAAATAGCAACGTTTTTCGTGATTGGAATTCTCATCGGAATTGGCTTCACTCAAGTTTACTACGTTTTGAGCGAATCCGCTGACGAACCCCTGCTAACACCGACACCTGAACCGTCGTCAACGCCGACGTTGGCTCTAAGCCAACTGTACCAGAACGCAATTCAAGATGCTATGATTGCTAACTCAAGCGAAGTCTACAGCGGACTCACTTCTATAGTTGAGAGCAACGGCAATTTGAGTTGGACTGGTGCAGCAGGCAACCGAAGCGTATTAGTTGTCACTTTCACTAAGTACGCTTCAAGCTACCCCGTGGGCGAAACTGTTAACACAACATGGGGAGAAACTTGGGTTACGGTGGTGCCTGAACTCAAAGATTTCTTCGAAAACTCCCCTGACTCCGAAGAGAACGTAACGTTGAGAGTTTTACAACTGTTGGGTTTGCCGTCGACTAACGCGAATTCAGATTTTGTGGAGCTGTGGGTTAGTCCGCAGTCACTTTTTCGACCCACCCCCGACAACGAAATCAACGACACCACCGCACAGCTTGCTTTCCCAACTTCTGCAACAGCCGAATACACCGCGTGGTTTAACAACAACATAATCTACTCATACTTCCCCCAAAGATACCCGTGGACAAGACTCGGCTACACCTACGATTGGGGCAACACAACTTCCCATGTAGGTTTAAGCGAATTTGTGGTCAGGCAGAACTCGCTGGTGACTGTTAAGTCCGTGACGCCGCTTCAGGAATACCTTGGGAAATAGCATTATTCAAGCAAAAACTTTGTTCCTTGTAGAATTAAAATAGTGCAAAACCCGTTTGTTTACGGTAAAAAACCAGTAATTGTATTGTCTATTGCCTGTGTTGTGTTTTTAATTTTTCGTTTCGCGTTTGTTAGAAAAGACGCGTTTTGTAAGTGCCGACTTAGATTTGAAATCGTTACGCCTTATACATAAGCTTTAAACATTCGTGAACAACAAATGCATCTTAAAGGGCAAGTACATGAGAAAGGCACAGATAATTGCGTTACTTTTGACCGTAGCATTAGTTACATCCGTGGCGCTTAACTTTTACCAGTACACGCAAAATGCATCTCTCAAAAGCCAAAACGACGCCGCCACCACGCGGCTGGAAATGTCTTCGTTGCTAACCCAAACGCAACTTCAGGTAAATGAGGAACTCAAAAACCTCGACGATACCCTCACGGAAGCCTGCAATCAGCTCTCCACAACAGATTTGCAAGGCACCCAAACCCGACAAATACTCAGCGAATTAGCCGCAGGTAACTCTTTGATTGTAAATGCAGCAACCTGCGACGACAAAGACATACTTTTGGCTGTTGAACCCAGCCAGTATAGTGACATCGAAGGCGAAGACATCAGCAGTCAAGAACAGAACATCCAGATGCACCAGACCCTGCGTCCTGCAATGAGTGACATGATACTCTTAGTGGAAGGCTTCTACGGAGTTGTCATAGTGGCGCCAATATTTGACGCCGACGAGGCATTCGTGGGCTCCTTAAGTATCGTTATTCAACCCAGCCAACTGATAAAAAAAATTGTTGAACCCGCTACCGTATATAAGCCGTTTTCCTTCTTTGCCATGCAGACCGACGGGCGAATGATATACGACGCAGACCCCAAGCAAGAAGGGAAAATGACTTTTTCTGACCCCGCCTACCAAGATTTTCCTGAGCTATTAGCCTTAGCACAGAAAGTCTCAGCGGAAAACGATGGATACGGAACCTACACGTATCACCCAACTTTGGAGTCAGAGGAAATTGTCCAAAAGGAGGTTTATTGGGCAACCTTAGGCATTTACAGGGCACAGTGGCGGCTGGTCATATTACACACCTTGAATACGTAAATTTTTTATGCAAACAACGCACAAAAGGTAGCCGAATCGAAATGACAGACATCGCATCAACCCTCAACAGCCTCTTCTTACTCCTTGGTACAGCTTCATTCATGATTGTCGTGGCTTTTGCCCTGTCCAGCTTCAGCTTCTGCAAATTTATGATAACGCAGAAAGGTTTGATAGCTAAGCTGGTAATTGGAGCCGTTCTGGGTGTGCTAGCAATTTACGGAACGTTGATGGGTACCAAACTGGCGGACGGAACTATAGTCAACGTCAGAGAACTCGCCGTGATGATTGCAGGCGTTACAGGCGGACCCATAGGGGGGCTGTTGGCGGGCCTAATCGGCGGGATTCACCGATGCACCGTTGGGGGAGCCACAGCGTTACCGTGCACAATTTCAACTATACTCATTGGCGTAATCTCAGGGTTGGTCTCCACGAAACTGCTGGGTAAAATGTACTTGCTAAAGGGCGCGGCGTTGGGGTTTGTTTTGGAGTCTGGCGCCATGGCGCTGATTCTGTTGCTTGTTCAGCCTTTCGATGCGGCATTGCAGATTGTTTCGCAAATAGCTGTTCCTATGATTGCGGCAAACACCATAGGACTGGTCCTTTGGATGTACCTTTTTAACAGGTGGAATGTGCTGCATTAACAAGAAGCTGTTATTAGTCGCAAACTACAATGTTACACTTAACTTAAGGTAGTAAGTGATTACATGTTTTTCAAACAAATCAAACATCACGGCGACAACTTCAGCTACATCTTCGCAGACGAACCCACACAGGAAGCGGCAGTTGTGGACGCCAGCTTCAACGCCGACGAACTCCAACGCCTACTCAAAGCCCACAACTTACGGCTGAAGTACATTTTTTGTACCCATGGGCACTCAGACCACACCGCGGGAAACAACACACTACGTTCTGCTTTGGGAGGGCAAATTGTGGCTCACAAGCTTTTTCGTGGCATCACAGATGTCAGAGTAAAAGGTGACGCTGTTTTTAATGTCGGTGATGTTGAGGTCAAAGTAATCTATACACCTGGACATACCCCCGACGGCATCTGCCTGCTCGTTAACGACGAAAAGCTACTCACTGGCGACACGCTGTTTATTGGAGAATGCGGGAGAACCGACCTGCCCGGCGGTGATTCACGGCTACTCTATGACAGCCTCTTCAACAAGCTGATGAAACTGGCTGACATAGTGGAGGTTTATCCTGGACACGATTACGGAGTAAAATCAAGCTCAACAATTGGTGAAGAGCGGCGGACAAACTATGTGTTGAAGCCGCGAAGCGAGGCAGAGTTCGTTGAGTTCATGCGGCAGCCATAATTTGTACCTCGTTTTTAATGTGTTGCAAAGCTACGGTATCTCTATGAAAAGCTTAATTCTGTAGAGTCCCTAATAGTGACTTATGGAGCTTGAAGTTGAAAATTTGCCCAAGGGCTTGCGACGAAGAGGTTTAAAGGGAAAACTGAAGACGGTATGCCAAAAAAATGACATAACCTTTTTGGCAGTTTTCGGGTCGTTTGTCAGAGGCGAACAGAACATGGAAAGTGATGTTGATGTGGCAATCGAGTTCGACCCACTTAAGCGCAAGAGTCTTCTTGATTTGATTCGTGTAGAAGATGAGTTAAGTAAGTTGTTTAAGAGAAAAGTTGATTTGGGAATTTTCAGCAGCTTAAGTCCCTATGTCGCTGAAGATGTAAAGAAGGAGATGCGTGTTATCTATGAAAAAAGATGATGCGTATCTGGCACACATTTTACAAGCTATATTTAATATAGAAAACTTCATTGGCGGTTTGACTGAAAAAGAGTTTTTTGAGAATATAGAGAAGCAGTATGCTGTTTTAAGAGCTCTAGAGATAATTGGCGAAGCAACCAAAAATTTGAGCCCAGAACTGAAAATGAATAATCTTGGCGTTGACTGGAAGAGTATAGCCGGTATGCGTGATAAACTAATTCATGCTTATTTCGGAATAAATTTGCCCCTAGTTTGGGAAACGGTCAAAAAAGACCTCCCGCAACTCAAAACTCAGGTTGAAGAACTATTAGAACAAGCATAAATTAAAACAAGTAACCCTTCTTATCCCGCACATTAAAAATATGTGACGTGCTTTCCGTGTGAGTTCTTAGGTCAAAGGTGGTTATAAGCCGAGTTCTACCAGTTTAGTGGGACTGTTAATTTCGATGGCTTTTGTCCTAGTTGCTATGCTTGAGATTTTAGGGTTTGCTTGGGCGCCTATGGTGGCGACTACGTCTCCTTTATAGGATAAGGTTACTGTGACGCCTGCGTCGCGAAAATCCTCCGCAACATCCTTGAACATGTCCAACGTGTTTTTGGTTTTGGTTATCCCACTGAAGGTTGATTTTATGCCTTCTTTTATGCCTTTTTTGTGTTTCCCGTCATCGCTTTTACGTATCTCCGAAAGGGTATCTTTTATGAAGTCTTTGTTGACGGCGTTTACTTCGAATTTCTTGTTTGCTACTTTAATTTGCAGGTCTTCGACGTTGTTGGTGGAGACTGTGATTTTTCATGATTCAAACAGTTGCCCTATCAGGTCAGCTACTTGCATGTTCCACCTGCCCTTCACGTTTTAGGTTAAATAAAGTGGGTTTATGTTTACGCTTCTTTGGCGTAGACTATGTCTAAAACGATTGCCCCGTTGAGTCTGGCTTTCATCGGACCCATATCTAAAGTGAGGTCTTCAAAGCTTAATTTAAGGTCTGATTGTTTTCCCGCAAGTTTATCTAAAACTGCCAGAATTGTGTCGCTTATGTCTTGGGCGGTTTTCTCTAAATTTTTTGACGTTTGACTGCTTTCCATTAAAAACACCAATATAAGAATACTTGAGAGGGGCTATAAATATTTACCTAACACAAGAAAACGCTCAAGGAACCTTTGTTCATTTGTAAAATGAACATTATCAAAGTTGCTTTTATAGCCGTGACACGTCTGAACCAGATTTTGCTAAGTCGTTTTTGAAGAAAAGGGGGAGTGTGTTGTTGTCTTTCTTACTTTTCTGTCTGTTTATGCGAACGCAGTTTAGTGTAGAGGGCCAGCGTACCTACGGCGAAGAGCACCGGCAGAATCATGATGGCTGAAAACTCTGGTATCCACTGGTGGCCTTCCCAGCCGAGAATAACGCCGCCGTCACCTACAGCGTAGCCTTTAGATTCAGAGCCCATGTACGTTGGATTCACCACGGCGATGCCTCTGAGGGTGGCGGTTGAGGCTTCGTTGCTTGCGCCGATCCATATCGTTCCGTTAAAGCTTAATGTCATGCCTGATTCGCCTGCTGCCCAGCCTTCACCAGTGTCACATACAAACACCGAGTACATGGTTGCGTTAACTGAATCTACGAAGGCATCTTCTGGGCTGTCGCCCATTTCCCCATTTGTCATTAGTGGGTGATAAAGTGCTATTTCGGTCCAACGAGTCCAGTTTGTGCCGTCCCAATGCAACACTGTTCCTGTGCCAGATTGTCCGCCTACTGCCCAACCATCCGTTTCATTGAACATGAAAACTGAGTACAGGTTAGTGTTTGTTGGGCTGGATACTTCTTCCCATTCGACGCCTGTCCAGCGCATTATTAATCCGTTGTCACCTACTGCCCACGCGTCTGTGGCGCTCACTACCGCTACTGAACGTAGAGTGTTTGGCGCGAGGTTTAGGGAGCCTGCCCATTCGATGCTGTCATAAACTAGGATTACTCCGTCTGCGCCTACTGCCCAGCCGAACGAAGCGTCAAGCATGCTTACACTGTACAATGTTGGAATCGTGCCGTCTTGTTCGCCCAGTGTTATGTTGTTCCAACTGTTCCATTCTGTTCCATTCCACCGAATTATCACTCCCGTGCCGTCGCTTTCTCCGCCTACCGCCCAAGCATCCAAAGGATCTGACATCGAAACCGAATACAGGTTGGCTGTGGTGGGACTAGTTGATAGTTCCCATGTTTGGTCTCCGTCCCAGTGAATTATTGTTCCGTCGTCGCCGACTGCCCAAGCAAGAGACATGTTGTACATGCCGCCGGGGGTGATTGCGTTCAGGTTTTGAGCTGTTGGACTTGCTACAATCGTTTGGTCGGTTTGTTGTGCACAAGCTATTGGCGCAGTTATCAGAAAGAAAAGAGCCACTAAGGGGGCAATTTTTAAAAGCCGCATTTTTTTCACCTTTAAAACTAAATAATCAGCCTAAGCGGTCTTAAAATAAATTTGTGACTGTGTTTAAGCATCAACTTACTTAAACAGGTGAAATTAAAAGGAATTCAATAGGGCCCAGAATGCCTTATAACCGATTTCACTTTCACTAAGGATACAATGGTATAGCCGAACAGAGTACTTCACGTATTCAACGGTTTAACCCTTTAACACCTGCGTGATTATCTTATCCATCGTTTTTTAACGCACGCTGCCGGAGGAAGTCTAATAATTTCTTTGGTGTGTAGCTCCTTTTTGAGTTCGGACAAAGCTTTTATTCCGTGTAGCAAATAACCTGATATTGGTTGGGGCTTGGTGATGAAGCTTGCGTTAACTGTTGTTGTTTTTTCTTACATTTCACAGTTGCCTCTAAGCTGGGCACCAGTAGGTTTTTGGGGTCGATGGCGTGTTTGACCTTCTCAACCTGATTTTAATTTGTGTTTTCGCAGTGGTTTATCTATGGGTCTTCTATAATGTGCCAGTGTTGGTTGCTGGCGTAAGGAACAAACGAAGAAGCGAACGGGAAGGCAACCGTGAAGATGTGGCCGTGGATGTTGAGGGTTTGCCTTCGTTTAGCGTGCTGATTCCCGTGAAAAATGAGGCTAAGCTGGTTAGTCGGTTGTTTGAGGCTTTGGGTAAACTGGATTACCCTGCCGATAAGGTAGAGGTTGTAGTGGTTGAGGATGGCTCATCCGATGGCACTTTGGAGGTCTGCCAAGAGTTTGCTGTCGCTCGTGGAAACGTTAAGGTTCTGCGGCGGAGTGTGTCGGATGGGAAACCTTCTGCCCTAAACTATGGCTTAAAGAGCTGCACTGGAGACGTGGTGGCAGTTTTTGACGCTGATAGCGTGCCTGCAGTGGATGCGTTACGACGGGCTGCAGGTTATTTTGCTAATGAATGTGTTGCGGCGGTTCAGGGGCGTACCCTGTCGATTAATTCTGATCAGAACATGCTTACTAAGTTCATTTCGTATGAGGAGGCGGGGTGGTGTGAAGCTTACTTGCGGGGTAAGGATGCTTTGGGGTTGTTTGTGCATTTGCGTGGTAGCTGCCAGTTTGTCCGCCGTGATGTTTTGGTTGGTTTGGGGGGATTTGATGAGGGAACTTTGTCCGAGGACATGGAGTTGTCGGCGCGGTTAACTCAGCAGGGTTTTGTAATTCGTTACAGTGGAGATGTTTGTGCTTGGCAGGAAAGTCCATGCAGTTTGGGAATGTTGTTTAGACAGCGGACACGATGGTTCCGCGGCACCATGGAAGTGGCCTTCAAATACGGTCGATTGATGGCTAAGCCAAACGTGCGAAATTTTGATGCTGAAGCGACTTTGTTTGCCCCCTTCATAATCATGGCTTCGTTGCTTGGCTACATCGCTGGTTCAGGCGTATTTTTTGCCCAATACCCATTTAACGTATTGTGGAATGTTCTAGTTTTGATCTCTTTTGTGGCTACGACGTTAACGATGTTGCTTGCGGGGGCATCGCTGGTTTTAGTTTCTAAGCCTCGGCGGGTGGGGAATCTGCGGTGGCTACCGTTTGTGTTTGGTTACTGGTGCATACAGGGCTTTATTGCGTTGTATGCTGGGTTGCTGATTGTGCTGAGGTGTCCTAAACGCTGGGTGAAAACCGAAAAGAGTGGGGCTGTTGCTGATTCTGGGTTCGTTTCAGTGCACGCAAACTGAGTTTTTAGTTTGTCATAGTGCCCAAGACCAAAAAGGAATATATCTAATTTTTACGTCATCGGCGTTTTGTTCGTTTTCATAGTCGTATGTTATTATCGTGCACTCGTTTAGCTTCATGGTTTTGGCGGCTTCTGTAAGGGCGGAAATTTCGCGTTTTCGTGTCTCTGCTGAAGATACATCGTAGCAGACTTGCAGCAGTTGTGGGTTTTTTGGTTAACTATAAAATCTACTTCTTTGCCTGATTTCAGTCTTACATAGTAGATTGCTTCTGCAATTTTTCTTCGCCTAAGCAGTTCGATGAACACAGCGTTTTCAAGTGCTCTTCCTTTGTCTATCTCGCCGAAAAGCTTTGAAAATCCTGTGTCTATTATGTAGGTTTTTTGTTGCCTTGCAAATCTCTTTTTGGGGCTTTTGTGGTATTGTTCAAGTGTTGCAGTGAAAAAAACCGCTTTTGTGTACTCTAGAAAGTTAAGGTTGTTCTTCTGCTGACTTTTAAGCCGACGCTGCAAAAATAGTTGTATATCTTTGTTGAGCTAAAGTAAGCTGCATAGTTGATAGCAATATTCTGAGGAAAACTCCTAAGTCGCCTGTTTCTCTCAGTTTGAATCTTTTGACTATGTCTCTGAAGAATATGGCGTCGAAGTATGATGATAGTATCTCCATTTTTCTGTTGGTGTCTTGTGTGAGTGCTATTTCTGGGAATGCGCCGTATTCAAGAAATTCGTCCAACTCTTTTAGTGTGAGTCCTTTTTTTATGGCGTACTTCCGGCTTTCTTTTTCTTCTTTTATGCCTTTTGCTTTGATAAATTCGCGGAAAGAGAATGGGTAACCTGTGTATGAAATGTTTCTGCCTGCTAGCGCTGTGGCTATCTCGCTGCTGAGTAATTCAGAAGATGAACCTGTTATGATGATTCGGTATTTGTGGAGGTCGTAGATTTTTCTGATCCCTTTGTCCCAGTTTTTCACGTTTTGGATTTCGTCTAAGAAGAGGTAGATGCGTCCTTGTTGTGGGTATCTCACCCCAATCAATGTTGTGTGGTTGCGGTTTGATTGTTTTTGTGTTTGTTAGGTTGTTTTTGTTGGTGAATTGCTTTTTAGGTTACGATTTATAGGTACGCTTCATCATGGTGTTTATACTTCAGAATCCTTACTGTTTGAGGGTTTTCGTGCACTTCATATATAAGAACAAACGGTCCGATGTGGACTCTTCTAAGTCCCTTTAGAGGGTGCTTTAGCGGTTTAAATTGCGTGGGGTCTATCATTATCTGTTTGATTTTTTTGTTTACCGCTTCTAGTTGTTTCTTGTCTTTTTTTGATAGTTTTTTGAATGTTTTGTAAACTTCTTCTTCGATTTCTAGGGTGTACACGTAATCACTTTATGTCGAATTCTTCTGCGAAGTCTTTGATTTTGGTGAATTTGCCGTTTCTGCGTGTTTCTTGGATTTCGGCGATGAATTCTGGTCTAAGTTCGGGTTCCAGTTCGCATTCTTCGTAGCGTTTAAGGATTATGCTTAGTGCTTTGTTCTTGTCTTTTAGGCCGTATTTTGCTTTTACTATGTTTATGATTCGGTTTTCTCTTTCGCTTAGCTCGATTACGTTTTTAACCATGCTGCTTACCTTGTGCTATGTAATATGACGTAATTCGTTGTTATTTAGCGTTACTGATGGCTGAGGCTCTCATACGTTATTAATTGGCGCATTAGACGGAGAAAAGCGGCGCGGTTGCGTGAGCTTATGCCCCCGTTTTTAGGGAGAAATTTAGGTGGCGCGTTTAGAGGTTTTGGGGTCTTATGTTCGTGGTGACTAAACCGACAAGAGTGATGCGGACCTTTTAGTGACTTATTCAGAGATGGTTAGTTTTTTTGCGGTTTTGATTTGAGGAGGTTTTTGGAGAGAAAGCTTCATGTTAAAGTGGATCTTGTGTCGCAAAAGTTTCTGCCCCCTTTACCTTACGGGTAGTATTTTGCAGGAAACTGTACCCATCACATTCCAGTTAAAAAGTTAGTTACCCTGCGCAAGATTTTGATTCATGAATATTTTAGCCTGGATATAGAGAGTATGTGGCAGACGGCGAATGATCTCTTGACGCTTAAACCGTATTTTGAGAAAATTTTACGTGTGTTTGAAACGTCATAGCCCTTGTTTTTTAGGGTTAATGAGCTCTTTGTTTATGTTTGGCTTTTGGTTACTGGTGTATTCAGGGTTTTGTTGTGTTGTACGCTTGGTTGCTGATTTTGTTGCGGCGTCCTAAATGCTGGGTTAAAACAGAGAAGAGTGGTACAGTTGCGGATTCTGGGTTTGCTTAGTCTCTGGTTAGCATGTTTTTGTGCGTTGGCTCCTGTTTTTTCGAGCCCTCTTTGGTCATGGTTGTATGCATCTATGCCATTGACTGCCTGTTTCCTTTAACGTGTCTTTTATTGGTGTATTTTTGGTTTTTATGTAGTCTTACTTTGGGATTCTGTGAACTCCGTGTTTGATTTTATGATTTTCTTCACCAGCTTTTTCTCTTTAATTGGTCCATCATCAATGTTTTTTATTTTTTGTCTTTTTCTTTCTTTCAGATATGGCTTTTAAATGAGGGTGGGGTCAGGTGAAGGTTTGTTTTTGTTCAGATTCGTTCGAAAAGTATTTATGTTCTGTTGGGCAGTAACTTTTGTTTATTAGGAGACAGGAGTTAAGAGGGAGTTTGTTGGGGACTAAGGTATTTCCGCTTACTGGTAAGCGTTCTTGTACTAATACCAGCAGTGGTAACCTTTGTTCCAAGAGTCCTTTTGAGCCAAAAACACAGCGCACAGTGAAATCATTTGACAATGGCATCACTGTTGGAAAAGTTTTTGAGGCAAAGAAATTTGCCCTTAGACGTGGATTTTGGTTTAGAGCTTTAAGTCGGGTTGAGCGGGGCGTAGTAGACCTTACCGTGCGGTACGTAGACAGCATCAAAAGCACAAAGCTGGCCACAGTGTTGACGGCCATAATGCAAAAACTGAAGGTGGCTGCGGAAAGCGTTGTTGACAAGATGGTGAAGTCTGTTGGTTTTGTTCAAGCCCGAAAAATTAGTGAAATAGCTCTAAAGTGGGGTAATAGAGGCGCTTTGGAGTGGTCTTCTGACCGTGGGTTTGCACGGTACTTGGCTGTCATGAATATGAATGGGACGGGTTTCTTCAGGACCTGACTTCGCGAGTCTGTTTCTAAAATGGTGCAAGGCTACTCTGAGTCCGTTTCTATTTCCGTTCAGGCTTCAAGGGATGCTGTTTCCTTTGATGAAGTTACTGTTGTGATTCCTACCCTTAACGAGGAAAAGGCTGTTGGCAAAGTCATTGAAGAGCTAACCCTTGAAGGTTTTCACAATATCTTGGTTGTCGATGGCTATTCTAGTGATGGAACCGTTGAAGTTGCTAAGGTTAATGGGACGCAAATCATCTATCAGCATGGTTCCGGCAAAACAGGTGCATTAAAAACTGCAATAGAGTACGTTCAAACTCCTTATTTGCTTGTCATGGATAGTGACTTTACCTATGATTCTCGGGATATTCAACGACTTCTTAATCATGGGCGCAGTTACGCTCAAGTTATCGGTGCAAGAAGTCGCTCAAACATTAGTTTGTTGCACAGGTTTGGTAATTGGGTTATCACACGTACTTTTAACTTGTTGTTTGGTGCTGGTATATCAGACGTTTGTTCAGGAATGTATTTGCTTGAAACTGAAGTTGCAAAGGAGCTTGAGCTTAAATCAGGTGGTTTTCTGACAGAAGTTGAAATTGCCTCACAAATAGCCGCTGAACACAATGTGACAGAAGTTCCAATCAATTATAGGCAACGTATTGGTCAAGGAAAGCTTACAGCTTGGAATGGCTTTGGTATTCTTTTTGCTGTTTTGCGTATGGCGTGGAAATACAATCCAGTGTTATTGTTTTCAATGTTTTCTGCCTTAGCGGGTCTTCCCGCTTTTGCAATATTGGGTTGGGTTGCCTTTGAACAGTTAGTTGTCGGATTTTGGCATAGCGGTTGGGCTCTGATGAGCGTGATGCTGTTGCTATTTGCTTCACAGGCTGTTGCTGTTGCCACAATGTCTATTCTGATTAAGAGAACAGAGCAAAGAATATCTAGACGAATCACTCAAAATGCTCTGATTGAAAGATAAGGAATTTAATCAATCTTTTAAAGGTTTTATTCAATTGAGTATTTTAAAGATGCCTGAACAAATAACCCCTATAATTGATACTCAAGTCAATGAAAATAAAGTTTTTTTTATAGTTCTCGCCCGAGACCGAAGACATGTACGGAAAAAAATTGAAGAACTTAACTCGATGCATGTGCCTTTTGTTGTTGTTTGCGGGGAGCGCGTTCGTCATCCTAATATTGTGTATAGAGAAGCTTTCGGTAAGTGGGATGCCATTAATTTTGGTGCTAAGTTTATTCCGTCTCAAGCAGATGTTGTTGTAATGAACGATGTCGACACAAAAATACACTGTTTTGAGCGTGCTCTTCAGTATTTAGATTCAAAAACTCAAATAGTATATTGCCGAGTAGAAGTTTCATCAGGTCCTCAAGTGAAGTTCTATAGGATTGCTAATCCCATAAGAACTCGATTTCATATTTTTGCAAGCGGAGAGCTTTTGATTGTGAAAAGAAAGCTTCTTGAAAAAACTTTGCCCGTTCCTCCATGCATCGCAGAAGACTCATATATTCTCTTCAAAGCTCTGGAACTGGGATCCCATGCCCATTTCTGCACCGAGGCTTTTGTGACAACCAAAAGGACCGCCAACAGCGAACAAGAAGTAGCCTACAAAGGCAGAACAACCCTTGGAATTTACCAAGCATTAAGCTGCACCAAGCCAACATTAGTGATACGAGTATTCTACTTGCTACTTCCTGTGTTTTCACCGTTATTATCCATAGTTGGTCGTGACGGTGTGGCTTGGGCTAAAGGCATCAAGAAAGCAGTAAAAGCAAACGTAACAAAGGAACATCCTACAAAGTTCTGATTTGCAGTTCTTGAACTCATCTGAGATGAAAAAGGGGATAAAAATGTCAAAAGTTTGTGTTATTGGTCTTGGAAAAATAGGTCTACCTTTGGCTTTGCTTCTTGCAAAAGCTAACAACAGAGTAATGGGTGTTGATTCAAATACTGTTATGCTGGCTAATATTAGTAACAGTAATTTGGGTTGGCTGACCAGCGGTAACGAAAAAGAATTGCTTACACAATTGCTTGGTAAGAGTTTTTTCGTGACTTCCAATTTGTCTGCCGCTTTATCTGACTCTGAAACGATCTTTATTGCAATTGGTACCGGGGTAGGTCCAGACGGGGTCCCCGAACTTTCTAATCTTGAAAAACTGTTTGCTAAAATTTCTGTTGACTCCCATAATGTTAGGGGTCGATTGTTCGTACTCAAATCAACTTTGCCGATAGGTACAACACGCAGAATTGCGCATGCTTTAGAGGAGAGCACCGGTCTTAAGTGCGGCGAAGATTTTTTTATGGCGTTTTGTCCTGAACGGGTCCTAGGCGATAGAGCAATCGAAGAGATGGCATCGTTACCAAAAATAATCGGTGGTCTGGATAAGGAAAGTTCTATAAGAGCTGCTTCTATCTATTCAACCATTGGTGGAAAGATAATTGTTTTGAGCAGTCCTGAACGTGCTGAGATGGTGAAGTTATTAGACAATTCTTACAGGCAAACTCTCTTTGCGTTCGCCAATGACTTTGCTTTGTTAGCCGAATTATATGGAATCAACGCTTATGAAGTTATTAAGGCTGCCAATGATAGTTATCCTAGAAATAACATCCCCTTCCCATCTGGAGGAGTAAGTGGATATTGCTTAACAAAGGATCCCCTTTACCTAGAAGCTTCTTTTAAGAAAATTTCTTTACATAGAGGTTTTCCGTCAGTCTGGTTTTTTGCTCGAAAGTCTAATGACTACATGACTATTCACATGATTGATCTGCTGAAAAAGAAACTCGATTTAGTTGGGAAAAAATTGACTGATTCAAAAATTTTGGTTTGTGGTATCACATATAAAGAGAATACTGACGATATACGAAATAGTCATGGTCTTGACATCGCTAAGAAACTTAGAGATGAGGGCGCTACTGTGCTTTTGTGGGATCCAAACGTTCATATTGAAATTGACGGGTTTCAGATGGTCACGAATTTAGGTGATGCGCTGGAGTGCTTAGATGCTCTAATTTTCACGGTAAGGCATCGAGAATTCGTTCAATTGGATGCTGTTTCTTTTTCAAGTTTAGTCAAGAAGATGTGTACCCCTATTATAATTGATGGTTGGGGTATGTTTCAGAGGTTCATCGGTGACAAGGTCGTTCATTACGCTGGCGTCGGGTTGCCAGAAAATGAGGAAGATGCCTGAAATGAAGATAGCTCAAGTATGCCCTAGATATGAACCGTACATAGGGGGAGTCGAGACTCACGTAAAACAGATCAGCGAACGATTAGTAAGGATCGGTTACGCAGTTGAAGTATTGACGACTGATTCTTCGGGTCAGTTGCCATTACGCGAAGAAATCAATGGCGTAATTGTTAGGCGGTTTAAGGCGTGGTCTCCGAATGAATCCTATTATTTTTCTAGACACATGCAAAGATACTTGGTAGAAAACTCAAAAGTATATGATCTAATTCATGCGCACAGTTACCATGCATTCACAACATATTATGCTGCGCAGGCGAAGAAAGGTGGTCGCCTTGTTTTTACACCGCGCTATCATGGAGGTGGACACACTTTCTTCAGAAATTTGCTCCATAAACCTTACAAGCTGATAGGAAAAAAGGTTCTTAAAGATTCGGACAAGATAATTTGCCTGTCCCAGTATGAAAAAAGCTTGTTACTTTCTAATTTCAAAGTAGATGAAAGAAAAGTTTTGGTGATTCCCAACGGTGTCGTTAAAAGTGGGGTCACCGATTATAGAACTGGCGCGAGAGAAAAAAACCTCTGTAAGAAAATTCTTTGCGTATCCAGAATTGAGAAGTATAAGGGAATCCAATATGTAATCAAAGCTCTTCCAAAGGTGGGAAAAGATGTACATTTGGAAATAGTTGGTAAAGGTCCCTACAAGCGTGACTTGGTTAACCTTGTACATTCAATGGGTCTTGAGAATGAGGTAAGTTTCTATCAAGGTCTGAAAGAAGAAGAACTTGTAAATATGCGGTCTACGGCGAGTGTTTTTGTATTGTTATCCCAGCATGAAGCCTTCGGGAATGCAGTTGCTGAAGCTCTATCTTCAACAATTCCTTGTATAGTAGCTAATGTGTCGGCCTTGCAAGAGTGGGTTGATAACAGAATTTGCTATGGGCTAGAATATCCGATTGATGTTGGACAGTTAGCAAACCTGATAAGTGTCTTGATTGAAAAAAGGGTGACTCCTACTAATTTGTATGCATGGGATGATACTGTAAACGAACTTACTGAGGTTTATGAGAACATATGACCTGCTTTGGTCCCTGTTTGTTCTGCCTTTGTTGTTTTATGTTAAGTTCGTCTCCACTTTTTGATTTAATTTAAAATAGGCTGGCGCTATTTTAGCGGCTCATACGTCAAACACTGTTTATTCCGGAAAATATGTTGAGTGATTTTAGTGATTAAATCTTCAAAAGCTTTAGTTATTTTAAGTTTTTTCGTAATTGCTTTTTCTTCTATCTCCATTATAACTACACCCGTTATTGATGAGGTACTTCCCCCGAGTACATTCTTTTTTGCTCAGCATCTTTCACCTTTTTATTGGTTAAGTGTTGCCTTATTGTTAGCTCTTTTATTACTCAGGTTGAAAATTTCCCTCTCCACAAAAAAGCAAAGGTTGATTGATGTCTTTTTAATTTTTTCTCTCGTACTTATCGTATACGGGACTCAATCTTTTGTATACGAACAACCACTATATCAAGACACTTATATCCATACATCAGCTGCGCTTAAGATTCCGCTTCGTGGTGGTCATACTCCTGCACCGTTAAGCATGATGGCTGCCTCGAATGAACCTGGAGGTTATATTTTCTTTTCATTTTTCCTACAAATAACCGGTTTGGACTCTTTGCTTTTTATGCGCTACTATCCCTTGTTGATATCGACAATAATATTACTGTTGTTATATGTTGCTTCTTTTAAACTAGTGAATACGCGTTTTGCTATTATAGCGCCTTTTTGTTTCACAGCATTTATGTCTACTCGAGTATTTCATGTGTATCCCGGCAATTTAACTTACGTTTTTCTAATTATATTTATTATTTTTGCTTCAGATACAATTAGAGTGCCTGAAAAAGAAACGCGCCCAATTTTGCTATTGCTTGTGGGGGCATCAACAATAACGTATATACTTGCAACTCCGCTTCTATTATTTATCTCACTTCTTTTCTTAATTCCCTTAAAAAGTTATGTTAGAAAGAGAAACATCATCTTTCCGGTATCTATTCTTATGATTTGGGGTTCATGACTAGTTTATTTAGGTCGAGGTTCTTTTAAAGCAGCTTTCACCTTGCTTGGTAGGGCATTGGTTGAGCATACATCAACATTACTGCCTATCATCGTATCTTCTTCTTCTTCATATCTACGAGTTATACCTCTTATGATAAAAAATTTCATGACTATTTTTGTAGTGTTAAGTGGGCTATTGCTTGTAATTCTTACTTTTGTTGCCGCAAAGGAGGTGCCAAGTGATAAGCGGAAGCTGCTTCTTGTAGGCGGTAGTTTTATCGGCTGTTATCTGCTTATAGCATTGTTTATGCCAATAACTTCTGAGCCAATTACTCGTTTCTACTGTTATTCAGTTATACCTTTCGCTTTACTGGTTCCGTTTTATATCAACAAAACAAAAGAAGTTGGGGTAAAATCAAAGATTCCGAAAGTACGCTTGAATCAGTTATTTACGTTTGTTCTTTTAGTTTCAATGATAGTTTTCATTTTTATTGCGCCGATAGTACGAAACGATAATGACTCTGGTGTTTATGCTCCCTCATCTTCATTGCAAGGTGCTAATTACGTTATCGGAAAAATTAATGGCCCCGTTATTTGGGTGAGCCTGCATTTGCATTTAATAGAGTACGAATCTTGTAGAACTAACGTGCTTCTGGAAGGTTATATGGATTATCAGAAAAATATGTATGGCGATAGTTTTACTTCATTATTACGTCGCCCATTTTTTCCAGATGAAAATGTAGTGATGGCAGCTTTTGATAAAACTGAAATAACTACTTTTAATGCTGTACTGTTTAATGATTATGAAGATGCTAAAATGGTGATGCAGGGATATGCTAATTATAGTGACGCAAGAATTTTATATGAAAAATACATTTTACAAAATTTGAATGGGGTCTACTCAAGTGGCTCAATAAGAGCTTACGTTAAAGGGGATTAATGTAAAATTCTGTAAACCATAGTTATACTTCAGCGCGTTACTTCTCAGTAATTCAAAGGCGTTTTATGTATCGATTACTTTATATCAGTAAAAAGCAAATCTTCTATACTGAATGGTGTAGATTTATGAAGATACTTTGTGGAGGCGCACCAACTGGTTTTTCAGGTAATGAATGGGGTGTGATGAGGCGGTTTGAAGTTTTGATGAATTTTTACTCGTTGAACGATAAGGTGATCTTGGATTTAGGCTGTGGAGTTGGTGCATATAGCAAGTTCGCTAAAGCATGTAACGCTGATCTTGTAGTTGGCTTCGATATGAATCGAAAATATCTTTTAAAGGCTAAAAGTTGCGAAAGGATTAATGCTGCTGGACAGGCGCTCACTTTTAAGGATTCAAGTTTTGATGTTGTCTTAATGGTTGAGGTACTTGATCATTTACCCTTTGAGGAAAAAGCCGTAAAGGAAGCAAAGCGTGTCTTAAAAAGGAACGGTGCGTTGTTAATAACCGTTCCTAATAAGTTTTTCCCATTTGAGACTCATGGTATGCGAATAATGTCGACAGAAATAAGGAACATTCTCGGCATAGGCATACCGTTCCTTTCTTGGATGCCTTTGTTGTTAAGAAATAAGATTGAACGTGCAAGAATATATACACAAAAAAGACTGCTGAACTTGCTACGTGAACAAGGGCTTGAGCCTGTAATTGTTGATTACATGATGCCTCCCTTGGATGGAATGCGTAATCAAAGGATTGCGTCTTCTTTAAGAAAACTTTTGCGCAAAGCTGAAGCAAGTGCCTTTAGATATTTTGGGTGTCATATTATTGTTGTAGCTGTAAACATTTAAAAGGAAGTTTTCTTTGCAAACCATTTAAGTACCGCTTTAGTGCCGTGAGTTTTGTAGTTCAGGCGCTGGTTTGAATTAGTAGTCATAGAACTGGTTAGATTTTACTGTTCCGTATTCGTTAATAACTTACTGTTTATGTTATCGTACAACTTAGGTACTTGCTTGAAATTTTCAGTGTTGGGTAAAAATACCTTTCATTAATTCTTTCATTAATTAAAACTTTGCCGGTGTTCTAAATTGTAATAGTTAATGTTTTTATGGAAAAGTTATGTCAAGTTCACACCTGGATTCTTAGTATAGCCCGTTTTTCGGTGGTGCTCTTTCTCACTTGTTACTGGATTTCAGCTAAATTGAAATGCCCCCAACCGCGCAAGATAAGTTGCCTTCTATTCTTGGCAAAACGCTTCTCCTTCCGAATCCTCCACTCTCCTGCAATGTTCTGAGTTCTCAACATTCATGTTTTCAATAGCCAACTCCATGCACAACATGTTTATTCTTGCGCATGAAACGCTGTACGCCTTCACTTTTACACCGCTCATAATTTACTAATCCCCCAGGAGCAACCGGGAAACACATACAGATACTTACTTTTACCATTTAAGAATTGTAACTTTCTATCCAAGAAAGCGGCGTTGTCACGCTTGACAAGCTTTAACGTCCTTTCAATAAATTTTTCTTGTTTATTTGCCACCGAAAAAGTCACAAGCAAATACGAATGCCTATTCACGGCAGTGGTAGCCTCAGCAATTACTTGTTTAAAGGAGCAGGGTCTTCGTTTAAGTGTTTTTCTTTTTTCCAACAAACATGTATAACTCATCAACATACTGCAACAAACCAAATTCTCCTCAGTGTCACTCTCACCGCGCGCTCAGCAATGTTCAACAGTAATAACCATATTGTCTTGATGGTTGACCAGTAAGTCACCGCTCACTGCTTCTCACTCCGTTTTTCTCAACAAGATATTTGCTTATGCTTAGTATTTCAGGTTCTGGGGCGGGCTTTCTGTACGTTGAATTGCCTTTGCTTCCATGAAGTACGTGTCGCAGTTAAGGCAGTAATGGCATTTTGGTAACTGTGCTATTTCCTGCTTTTGATCTGTCTTTTCCGTTCTTTTGTAG
Source organism: Candidatus Bathyarchaeota archaeon (assembly GCA_026014585.1). Lineage (NCBI taxonomy): Archaea > Thermoproteati > Candidatus Bathyarchaeota > Candidatus Bathyarchaeota archaeon. The sequence continues at coordinate 21,835 of JAOZIA010000001.1, forward strand.
GTAGAATCTGCAACTGGTTTTTGGTAGACTGCCTACACTTTACTTCTTGAAATTGTCCTTCTTCCACAAAAGAAAGTTAGTGAACTACGCGACATACACTAAACATTTGACCTATCATTTAGGGTACTTCCAAGTATTTTTAGGTGGGTGATTCATAAATCATTGCATCTGTCACGATATCGCGTATTAATATTTCAATCGTCGATTTACTTAGCATCTTGAAGGGCCAACAGTTGGCGGAAAGTATAACTATCCCAATCGCAATTTGAAAAATAAATAAAAACCAAAGTTTCGCTAACTCAACAGTGTTCTGGAGTTGAAGTACCGATGAGTGTCTCGAAAATTTCGCTTAATTTGTGTGTCTCATGTGAGATTTGTTATGTCGCTTGTCCTCAGGGGGCCATTACAATGGAGTATAAATGTGGGCAGTTCCTTCCCAGAATTGATGAATCAAAGTGCAACGATTGTGGTTTTTGTATGAAAGTTTGCCCCGGAATTAGTCAAAACTTGAAATTTAGAGAAAACACTCGGTTTGAAGAAGATTTAACTGGCTCCTTTCAGAAAATTTATTCTGCTTGTTGTCAGGATCAAAATATTAGACGTAACTCGGCGAGCGGTGGAGTTATTACACAATTAATTGTTAAGCTGCTGGAGGCGGGTGAGTACGCTGGCGCCTTCGTTCTTCAGTTTGATACTTTTACTGGCTCTCCTGCCAGACTCAAATTAACTAAAGAGATTGACGTTGTCTTAAATGCTGCAAAATCTAAGTACATCCCAGCGTCTGTCTATAACGTGATTAAAACTTTGGAGAAAGAACGCCGTCCCAATTATATCATCGTGGGTACCCCTTGTCAAATATTAGGTATCAAAAAATATGTTAGTTACAAAAATATAAGCTGCGAGAATCTTCTCTTTCTTGGATTATTCTGCGACAGTACATTGAACTTCAATATAGTCCGTTATCTCGAGGATGGGTATTCTAAACGGACTGAGAAATTAATAAAATTTGATTTTAAGAACAAAGAGGTTGGTGGGTGGCCAGGTCACACAAAGCTATATTTAGATTCGAACAGAAAAGTTATAGTTCATAGAAATGAACGAATTAAAGTTAAAAAATTCTTTCAGCTAGAACGATGCCTCTATTGTTCAGACAAACTAAATCAGTTAGCTGACATATCATTGGGTGATTGCTACATAAAGTGGTGTCAATTACCCGAAAGTTCAACAGTTATAGTGAGAACTTCTAAGGGAAAAAAAGTTTTCGATAAATATGCTGATCTGTTCAATTTAATCGAATTGAATATGGAGGCAGTCACAAATTCTCAAGAGATTTCTTTGAAAAAAAAGAATTTAGAATTCTCAAAGTCAATGATTAATGAGAACGGTTTCTTTTTAGGTGGTTACTCAGGTCAAATTGAGGAAAAAACTAAAAAAGATCTTTTGAAACTGAAAAAATATGTTGAGTTTGGGCAAAAGTATAAAATTCGGAAGATGAAGCTCTCAAACCTTTTGTTTGGTGCGAAATTTTATTTTGAACTTTTTAAAGACGTAATAAAAATTGCTGCAATTTTTTTTTCTTTTTTCAGTAACAGGGGTAATACTCTCAAAACAAGAGGTGGTCGAAAAGGCAAAAACGTGATTATTATTGGAGGGGATTTATCCGAGAATATGGGTGCGCATGCAATGACTTTTGTCGTAGTGGACCAGGTGAAGAGAAGGTTTCCTGATAAAGATGTTTATTTATTTTCTACTAGCACTTTTGAGAAAGATGCGTCGAAAAAAAGCTTATTCGCCTTCAAAATCATGCCTTGGGGCTTTGGAACTAGGTTAAATCTGCTTAGCTCTTTTTATCCTCTGAAAAGAGAGCGTTTATCAGACGTTTGGATAACACAACTTAATTATCAGGATAACCTGAGAGCGATAATAGAAAATGCTGCTTTTTTTATTGATGTGAGCGGATACAGCTTATTCTCCAATAAGTTTAGCTCTTTTCTATCTTTTAATATATGCTCCTATAGCTATTTATTGAATATAGTTGTTGCCAAGAAGTTCGGTATTCCATTTTATGTTTTTCCACAATCTTTTGGGCCGTTTGATTATCCGTTGTGGGAAAAGTTGCTCCTCTATCCCTTAATGTGGAAATACCTTAAATATCCGACAAAGATTTTCGCTAGGGAGCATGAAGGTATGACATATCTGAGAAAGTTTACGTGTAAAAATGTGGAAAAAAAGAGTGATTTAGTTTTAGTTGCTGGAGAATACGACCAGTGTAATATATTTAATAAGCAAATTAGTTCATCTGTTATGACAATTCCTAAAAATTCTGTAGGTATAATTCCCAATATGAAGCTTGTAAAACGTGTTGGCTCTGTAAAAGTTTTCTGTGTATATGATTCCTTAATTAAAAAATTAGTTGATTCTGGTAAGAGAATTTTTCTACTATCGCATGCTCAAATGGATCTGTCGTTGTGTCAGGAAATAAAGAAACGATATTGTAATGAGGATAACGTTCAGCTAATTACTGGTGACTTAAATGTACTGGATGTAGAGCAGATAATATCACAATTTGATTTTATAATTGCATCGCGTTATCATTCTATTATACTTGCTTACAAGAATGGTGTTCCCGTTCTCACAATGGGGTGGGCAACAAAATACTTCGAGTTGATGAAAGATTTCAATCAAATAGACTACTTTTTCGATTTCAGAAAGGTCATTGAAAACGATGCTATTATTAAAAGTTTGAATAAATTGATTGAAAACCACGAATTTGAACGAGTTATCATAAAATCAAAAATAGATCAATTGGAGAAGAATACGGCTTTTAATGCTTTAAATATTGATTAAATGATTTGGCTGCTTGCGTTTTGGGTTATCTAATATTTTTTGCTCTGAGTTGAATTACGGATTAACTCACATAATATGTGGGTTTTATAGCTAGGCGTTACGAGTAGATTAAGAGCGCGCCGTCAAAATTCAAGAAACACTTCACCCAGTCTCAATTCCGTACTTTTACAGAACACAACTCAGCTTTATCAACGCATTATGAAAGCGAGGAGAAATGCACAGAGAACGACTCAACGTTAAATACCTGAATTTCCTCTTTAATGTACTTTCCTTAAGGAACATATGCCAAGGGCAAAGAGGTCTGTTTGGCTTTGGGATTCCATGTATACGTGCCTGATGTTATTGCAAAGTGCCGAATGCGTGGGCAGTTCGGGTAAGCGAAATCAAAAGCATCAGAATGATAATCTTTGAAGGAAGGGGCATAGTTTGACGTGATTTTTGATGTGTTACTTTCAGAAGGTTATTTCTTTGAAATTGTGGTAAATGGCCTTTTTTTTTATCAAACCTTTGAGGCAGATATGTTCATTCCACAGTTTATTATGCCATCTGTACTGGCTGACGCGAAGGCTGACACTAGGTCTGTTTATTCTCTATCCGAAGACTTGGTCGGCTTTGGTGTTGAGGGGTTGATGTGTCATATGTTGGAGGGCCATCGGATAGCCGACTTCTATAGGGCGGCTATTGCTTTAAGTTTTAGTTGAGTACAGCCCTCAGTTGCCAAATGGTGGATTTGGAAGAGGACAGTAGTAGCCGTCATCTGCCAGAACATATTGTACCTCTAAATCCTCTATAGATGAGCTTCTTCAAAAAAAGCCAGTTATAATGGATGCCCAATGTAAATATGGCTTTCAGGGTAGACCGAGGTGGTTGGCGACAACATGAATCTTAGTCTTCTAAGTAGCCTCTCGGAGGTAACCCCTATTTAGCTTCCATGTCAAAAATGTCCACAGCGGTGTAAGAGTCACCAGTGCATCGTTGAAACACACGTTTGGGTTTGGGTGAATGTATGTGTTTTTCCTGACGGTTGCTTCCAAAATGTTGTAGCAAGCCACCAGCAGCAACCGACGGTGTTTTTTGTATAACGCATTTTACAAGCCTATTTTTGAGGGCGCGGCGGTGTTTTTGAAGTTTTTTTTTCAACGCGGGTGCCGTTTTAGCGTTCTTATAGACGTAGAGTATGATTCTGAGGTTTACCAGTTGCCTGTAGTCCGGGTTTTCTGTTTCTTTGGTTTGCGTTGAAACCAGTATTTTGTTAACGAAAAGCTTGGCTGCTTCACAGGTCTACATGGAGACAAATAGTGCGTTTTGAAAATGTAAAATTACACACAATTCCGCAAAATATAAATAGTTACTCTTTTTTTACCATGCAATAAAAATTAATTTGATAGAAACTGTGGGGGGACTCTTATTAAATGTGCAGGTTGTAGAAAAAAAATCTTTTGTGACAAGAAAGGGAGTTGTCTAGTAAATCAGTCGAGGCAAGGTGGTGATACTCGTTAATTTGAATGTCAAGCAAAAACCGAACAAAACGTTAATGTCTGCAGTTCCTGCATATAAAGTAATCTTTCATAAACACCGTGCAAAAATTTTTGCCTCTTTCATCAATTCGTTTTCAATACATGAAACAGATATTTGCTTAGACATTGGTGGGGTTTCAAAAGGCTTTGAACCGTTAAGTTCTTATTGTGAATGCATTAACATTAACTTGCATACAAACCAAAAAAGTGATCAATGGGAAAACGTGATAGCCGATGCGCGATTCCTGCCCTTCAAGAATAAATCAGTGGACTACGTTATTTCTAATTCAGTAATCGAGCACATAGAAGGTGGCGCAGAAAGGTTTAGCAAAGAATTGCGCCGAGTTGCCAAGAATGGCTATTTCATTTCCTGCCCCCATTACTATACATTTGTTGAACCACACTATTTCATGCCTTTTTTCCAATTTGTGCCTGAACAAGCAAAAAAATTTCTAATTCTAAAACTGGGGCTAAAGATTGGTCACATGAACAAGAACAACTACGAGGTAATAATGCTCCCTAAACCTGCCTACTTAAAAACCATATTTCCCAATGCGACCTTACGTTTCTTGAATCTCTTTTGTTTACCATTTGATGTTATAATTCTTGAAAATAAGCTGTGATAAACTTTGTTCTGCACGAAAAAGGGTACTTCTTTGCTATGTTGTTTGCTTCTGCAAGATTAACATATAATCCTTCGCGTGGTTTTATGTAGTTGTTGTTAAGCCTATGTAAGCTCTCCGGGGCTTCCTAACACGGTCAAGATTAAATACGCGTATGCTTTATGAAAAACCTCAACTTTGCCGTAGGCAGTTACTGGCTAGTGCTCGCGGTAATATCGATCTAACTCTCTGTCCAACTCCCTTCACTTCTGCACCCATATTATAGCAAAAGGTAAGGCATTTTCTAAATATGGCACAAATATCTTTGGCATCGTAGTAGTCACTTATGAAACCAAATTATCAGAAAAGAGCAATCGCCATTGTTCAGCTTGGGCCCCAACCTGCTTCAGCGTCATTTTATTTGAATAGTAATATTGTGGTTTGGCGATGTCTTGTTAAGAAGTTCATACCCTGCTGTGTAGCTTGATAAACCTCTTTCCCATTACAACCTGTTTTTTGAAGTAGATCGTTTTCTGATAGGACTTTTAGGAATTTTGTTAGTTGGGGTTGATGTGGGTTTTAATTAATATTTGATTTTTTTGCCCCTGTTTTGGATATGTTGGTGATTTGGGCTAGTATACTAAAGCTTGCCCAAGTTTTTGATTGATTCTTCGTCTTTAAAGCTAATCATATTCACTCACCTGTTATTTTTCGATAAAGGGACACATATATTAAAATCATGCTTCCTAATTCAAAAGTTTTTTTCATAATATTTCTGAAAGCGTAATATCACAAATAATGCATATGTTTTCTAAAGCAAATTATTGTGTCTTCGTTAAAAGACTCGGGTTACAGTGCGCTAAAAAATTGTTGATTATCTTTATATCATTCGATGAACATTAGCAACAAAAATCTGTGTAGAGAAAGGCACATTAAAAGAAGCGTACTATCATGGTGGATAAATTAACCAGAATAACCGAAGATTTAGCCCGTAGCGGGTTCTTTATGTTTTCGGGAACTTTCTTATCCTCTGTGATTCTGGCAATTTCTGTTGTGTTGGTGGGTAGGTTTCTAGGTCCTGAATTATACGGTCAATACAGTCTTGTTACTGTAATTCCTGGCCTTTTGTTACTCTTCACAGATCTCGGGATTAAAGCTGGAATTACAAAATTTGTGGCTGCCTTTCATTCAGAAGGAAAAGATGCAACTGCTGCACTTATGATTTCTCATGGGTTGCTCTTTCGTTTAGGACTCGGTTTTGCATTCTCTGTTTTTAGTATATTTTTTGCTAATTATTTCGCACTTTTAATTAATAGACCTGACCTTACATTTTTAGTCCAAATCGCCTCAGTTTCATTGGTGTTTCAAATAATATGTAATACACTTAATTCTGCTTTTGTGGGATTAGATCGATCAGAATATTATGCTTTAGTATCGAACACTCAATCGATTTTAAGAACAATATTGCAGGTTACATTAGTTATCATGGGGTTTGGAGTAACTGGGGCTTTAATTGGTTACATTGGTGGTTTTATAGTTACATCGATATTTGCAGTTATGTTATTATATTTCACGTTTTTAAAAGATACTTTCAATTCTGAGAGTGGCTCTTTAAAGGTGAGTTATTCGAGTTCTTTTAGACTTTTAGCTCACTATGGTATGCCTATTTATGTCTCTGTGGTTTTGGTTGGTTTTTTCCCTCTTTACCAGCAACTTATTCTTGCTCATTTTGCATCGGATACACTTATTGGCAACTTTAGGGCTGCATATAATTTTGCAATGTTGTTAACTCTTATTCTTACAGCGATTTCAACTGCACTTCTTCCGGCTTTTTCGAAGTTGGAAGCCTCACCCAAATTGGTTAATGCCTTTTTCAAAAGAGCAAATAAATACACTAGCTTGGTGATGATCCCTATTACAACTTTGGTTATCCTTTTCTCTGAGCCAATTGTACAACTACTATATGGATCCGATTATACATCTGCTCCGCTGTTTTTGTCGCTTAATTGTTCACTTTTTTTTTCTTGTTGGTATAGGTTATCTTACTTTAACAAGTGTGTTTAATGGATTAAGTAAAACTCGTTTAACTATGAATGTTACCTTGATTAATTTTATAATCTTACTCGGTTTATCTCCTATACTTGCTCAGGCATACGGTGTTATTGGAGTTATATTGGCGTACTTAATTGCAGGGGCAATCGCTTCTCTATATGCAGCACTTATTGCAGTAAAGCAACTTAAACTTAGTTTTGATTTTAAATCGCTGCTACTTATTTATTTGCTGTCTGCTGTTTCCAGTTTTCCTTCTTTGGCTCTGTTGTTCTTAACTTCGCTTAACTCCTTGGTGGTTTTGGCTTTTGGAATATTTACGTATTTGGTTGTCTTTGTTACTTTAATGCCTTTGATGCATGTTGTGAATAAAGAGGAACTTCAAGAATTAGCCAGAATAACTGGAAGAATACCGCTTTTAAAGTTTGTGACTACTCCTATTTTCAAGTACCAGCGCAAGTTGATGCTCGTGTTTGATTCATAAATTTTGAAATATTTTTGAAAAATGCGGTATTTTTAATTCGTGAATATTTAGAAAATTTGATTTATGGGTCTGGTGGACCTATCAAGCTATTTGGGTGCGATTAAATAAGCTTATAAAAAAACTGGCAGAATACCTGCCGCGGTAGCGGCAGGATGAATGCGTCCACAAATTCTGTCTTTTCAATGCTCTGATAGGTCTGTCACCATTGGAAGAGGGGGTGATAGATCTGGAAAAGGCGAGGACTTTGGTTAATGTTTTTAAGTGTGTTTCTGCCAAGTTGTTGTTTGAGGAGTTTTTTAGGCTTAAGTTGCGGTTTTGGGGTGGGCATTTGTGGTCTGAGGGTTATGCTGTTCGCACTGCAGGCGTTGTTACCAGTGCCAAAATTGAGGAATACATCAATCGGTCTTAAGGATTAGTGGATGCTCGCCTCGGAAGAGGCGAGTCGTTCACTTTGACCATTTTGGCTACAGCGTTGCCTTTTATCGTGCCTGGTCTGATCGCGTGGTTGCTCTGACGCCGCATGTCCATTTTGTTTCGTTCTCACGCTCTGTTTTCTCTGCATCAAGCACTCTTGTGTAAGAGATGCTTATGTTCGAACCCAAGTTCTTCATGCGGGCTCTAGGGTTACTTCTATAACGTAGTGTATCAAGTTCTTTTCTCTGTTTTTCATGAGTTCCACTTGAAGTTGCGGTATGAATATACGTCCGTCTTTTCCCATCCGCGCATAAAAGGTCTGTATGTTGCCCCAGACGTTTACTGCTTTTGTGGTGACTTTGAGGATTTGGTTGGGTTCCATTTTGAATTGCCAACGTATCAGCTTTGGAACCTGGACTCGGTTGCCTCTCTGCAGGGGCGTTTGGAAAGTGACTTTTTGAGTAAGAGGCAAACCAGAACACCCATCCTTTTGCTGACGCTTAACGACTTCTATTGACGTCTAACGACGTTTACTGACGCAACCTGCAACCAATTTAAGCTTTATCTCAAAAAAACAACCCAACAAAACAGCAAAAACAACCGTTCTACTTCTATCAAAACAAAATCTGATTTTAGTAGTCAAAGTCATCTAAATCATACGCAAGATACTTTGCTGCTCTTATTTTTTCTTTATTGTCAATTCTCTTAGCCACAATTCCAAATAGAACATCTTGAGGCAATTTTTCAACAAATTTAGCTTTAGAAACTAAATGTTCTAGACATCTGAGGGAGTCACTGTACTTTAGTTCTTGCCATTTAATCTCAAAGACATATGTGGCTTTTTTACTGTTTCCTATGAGGTCAATTTCATACGTGTCTTTTCCTTTCTCTGCTTTCGGAATTTTCCCCCATTGCCTATTAGCTTTGGACAAGCTCAGTTTCGAAACA
>JAOZIA010000002.1:300000-529959 GCA_026014585.1 Candidatus Bathyarchaeota archaeon
GGTATTTTGGCAGTGGTTAATGGTGAGTGCTTTTTTTCAGGCGACCTGATAATTTCCCTTTTTTGTGAGCTAAAATTTGGAGTTGATTGTTTTGGAGAGCATTTTTAAGAAAGTGTTGTTTTGCACGGTTTTGGTTGAGGTTTTGCTTTTTGCTGATTTCTTATCCACATACATTATTTTTGCTCTTGGCGGTGTAGAGTTAAATCCTATTGTTAACGCTGTGGGTTTTCTTCCAATATCAGCGCTAAAACTGCTTGGTGGCGCCTTCTGTGGGTTGCTTTGCTATTACGGGAAAAGACTGTTTCCGCTGTTTCTGATGTTGACAGTGTTTTCTGTTGTGGTATCGTGGAATATTGGTCAAATCTTTATGCTGGTATAAACACAGCAACAAATGCAAAGTTGTTTTAGGTGTACTCTTAATTTGTCATTTAGTAAGTGTGCCTTCGTCTAATCCAGAAAAGCAAAGTTTCTCCAAAGTTTTTATTAGTATGTCACTGTTTTATAATCCAGTTTCAGGGGCCTGTCGTCTAGTACGGATTATGACACCGGCCTGCGGAGCCGGAGGTCCTGGGTTCAAATCCCAGCGGGCCCGCCACGCCCTTTCCGCATCTAATGTTGTACCAATTTCTGTTGCACTTTTTACGGTTGACCTTGTTTTTTCATGTACTAATACTTGGGCTTATATTCCTTGGCTACGAAGGTACGGTTCAGGTGCAGGCTGAAGTGGATGCTGAAAAGCAAGTTGAAATCGAATATGCCCTAAGAGGCAAAGCTTGGAAAGTGTACTGGTACTTACTAAAGAAAGGCGGGCAGGTTAGCGTTCGCGAAGTTCAAAAAGCCCTAAAGTTTTCAAGTTCCAGTGTTGCAAATCACCATTTAGAGCAACTCAGAGAATTAGGGTTAGTTAAAAAACAAGACGTAGGCGGATACTACTCTTTAGTTGCTGAAGTAAAGATTGGAATTCTGCGTCACTACGTTAAACTTGGCAAGGTGCTTTTTCCAAGGTTTCTTTTTTACGCGATTTTCTTCACAACCTTCTATGGAGCTTTTTTGCTGTTTATGGTTTCAAGATTTTCACGTGAAAACTTTTTTATTGCACTCTTTGGCGCTTTGGTCTGCATTGTTTTATGGTATGAAACACAGCGGTTTTGGTCTTTACGTCCGTACTAATCTCTGAGACAAAATGTACTGAGGCTTGGCAATAAGTGAATCAGAAAAACATGTGGAATGTAGGTGAAAAGATGTTTAACAAGGAAGTTAAAAAGAAATCGTGGACTTTTGCGGTTTTAGCAGTCCTTTTAGCCTCGATGCTATCTGCGGTGGTTTATTTTGGGTATACGCCAGGTGTATCGTTGCGGACTTTCTCATCTTATGATGAATTGAACAGTTTTGTTGAAAGCAATTCACTCTATGGATACCCAAACAAGTGCCCAAGCTACATGAGCGAAGACGTACAAGCGGCTGGAGGAGATTCAGCCAGGTACTCAAACACTAATATTCAAGTTGCAGGAGTTGACGAAGCAGATACAGTGAAAACAGACGGTTACTTCATTTATGCCTCATCCAACGTACAACACAGCGTTTACATAATGGATGCAAACCCACAAAATGCAAGCATTCTCTCAAAGATAACATTGCCTGAATTCTCAGAAGTAGCAGGCATATACCTAAGTCAAGACAGCACCAAAATAGTTGTTTTAGGAAGCAATAACACTCTACGCACAGCGACAGACATGTACTTAATTGAAAGTTATAGCACCTCAACCTTTGTTAAAATCTATGACATTTCTGACAAAATGAACCCAGTTCTCGTCAGGGACTTTTCGGCAAGCGGAAACTATTTCAACTCAAGAATGATAGGAAACTATGTCTATGCAGTTCTGAATCAACCCGTCCAAGTAATCAATGATACAGCCACGTTACCCACAGTGTGCGAGGACAATATACGCACTAGCATACAGCCATCACAGATATACTACATAGACAAAGAAGACAATTACTGCAACTACTTTAGCTACACCTCAATAGTTGGAATAAACATCAACAATAATGAGCAAACAGTAGCCAACTTAACTGTAATGATGGGCGGTGCCAGCAACCTCTACGTTTCCACAAACAACATGTACATTACCTGCTCAGGTCTAGCCACATACTCGCTTGTAGGCGGACAAAGTGAAGCCAACACTGAAATCTACAGGGTCCAACTTGAAGGAGAAACCTTAAGCTTTGATGCAAAAGGAAACATCCCCGGCAACATTTTAAACCAATACTCCATGGACGAGTCCAATGGCTACTTTAGAGCAGCAACAAATGTTTGGCGGGATGGAAAACAGCAAAACAACGTTTACGTCCTAAACATGGACCTATCAATTGTGGGTAAGCTTGAAAATCTTGCTTCAGGCGAAAGCCTGCATTCAGCCAGATTCATGGGCGACAAATGCTACTTAGTGACTTTCAAAAATGTGGATCCACTTTTCGTAATAGACCTAAGCCAACCCACCAACCCAAATGTTCTTGGTGAACTAAAAGTTCCAGGCTACTCTGACTATCTACACCCATACGATGACACACATCTAATAGGCGTCGGCAAAGAAACCATTGAAACAGATGAAAGCGCGTTGTATCAAGGCTTAAAATTGTCCCTCTTTGATGTCAGCAACGTTAATGACCCCAAGCAGATGGCAAAAGTTGAAATCGGCGACAGAGGCACTGACTCTCCAGCACTGTCTGACCCTAAAGCGTTCCTATTTGATAGTTCAAAGAATTTACTGGTGCTTCCAGTTAATTTGGCACAGATATCAACAGATGAAGGTGACCAAGATTGGAGAAAAACAAGTTCCTATGGAACCACAGTTTGGCAAGGCGTATACGTGTATGATTTGACTTTGAGTGGCGGTTTTGAACTGAAAGGCACCATTAGCCAGATAGATGCTCAGGTGAACCCAACTACAGAGCACAATAGTTGGATTACACGAGCGCTATACATAGACAACACCCTCTACACGGTCTCGGAACAAAAAGTGCAACTCAACAGCCTAACAGACATGGGCTTTATCGCTCAGATAGAACTTTCGTAAAAATGCAGGGTTATCCCCCTCTTCTTTTCCTTTTTATTTTTTATCGTTTTATTGCTGATATTTTCTTTGTCTTCAAATAAGGGTAGAGTTTTTCAGAGATTTTGTAGAGCAAGCTCCCGATTGCTAATGCACATGCTGGATACGCTGGCAAGATGTACCAGTAAAGTTTTGTCTGCGCAACAGTAAACACTAAGAATACAACAGCTATCCAAACAAAAACCAAAACGTCAGCCTTTACTTTTTTGAAGAAGCCTTTGAAGATACAAAGAGCAGTGGCAAAGGGCAGAAGGATTGCCCAGAGCAGGTTTTCGCCGTTGTATAGGTACTGGAAGTAGTAGGTGAAGTCGCCTACGTGTCCTTCAAGGCTGTTCACGCTTCTTAAATATCCAGAGTACAAAAAGGTCCAAAGCCAAAATTCCTCCCCAAATTTAATAGTCATGATTATAACCCAAGGCGCAAAAACCAGCAAACCAATACCCAAGAAAACTATGAAACGTTTGAAGCCGAACCGTATTTTCCGCTCAGACAGTATCAAGTAGCCTAAAAGGATTATGGGGATAAGTAAGGCTTGAACTTGCTTAGTCATTAAAGCTAAACCAAAAAGCAAACCACTCAAAATTAGGTAGCGGTTCCTGTTCTTGCCTGGCTCTCTGCTTAGAATGAAAACATAAATGCTTGCTATCATGAAAAATATAAGCTGCACATCAATCATGGCGCGTCTTGAGAATTCTATGTAGTTGGCAAATGTGCCTAAAACCAGAACAGACAGTGCACCAACATATGGGTTGTAGAGTTTTTTCCCTAAAAAGTAAAGCATACTCAAGGATAACATGCTAAAGATTACGCTGAAAAAGCGGGCGCCGAAGTTGTTTATTCCAAAAACTTGGAAGGAAAGAGAAATCAGCCACATTTGTAGTGGGGGCTTGCCAATCCAGACTGATTGACCACCAAAACTCCAAGGTGTAATGTAATCACCTGTTTTGAGCATGTGATAGGCGTATTGTGTGTAGGTTTGCTCGTCAGCTGCCCAAAGAGTCATATTCCCTAAGTTAATGAAATGTAGGGACGAAAAGCCCAAAATAGCCAAAACCACAATCAAATCAAAATGTGCAATGTACCAAGGTACCTTTTTGTTTTCTAAAGTATCTGCAGGTTGTGTTTGATTTTTTTGTTTTGACCATAAGAATTTGGCAAAACCCGCAAGAATCACCGCAAACACTACAATGGAGACCATATCAAAAATTAATGTGGCATTTGTTCGGCGGGCATAGACTCTGGGGGCAGGATTATCTGCTGTTGCATTGCATAATTGAAAAGCGTAGAGGCTATAATCGTCTGAACCAACATATAGGGTGCTATTGAAGATTGCAGGGGATGAGTGGATTGCACCGTTTGTTTCCCAGTTCCATTTAATTTCTCCAGTGTAAGCATCAAGACAGTAAATGCTGTAGTCATCTGAACCAACATACACGTTGCCTTCACAAACGGTGGGGGATGACCAAACCCAATACTCAGTGGCGGTTTGCCAAATCATTGTTCCATCTGTCGCGTTTAGGCAGTAAACGTTGTTGTCATCTGAACCAATGTAAACGCACCCATAGGCAAGTGCAGGAGAAGAAGCTACCCAGTCAGACGTGTGAAACTGCCAAATTCCCGCGCCTGTGTAAGCGTTTAAGCATAAAACTGAACCATTGTTGGAGCCAAGGTAGACACGCCCATTTTGTACCGCGGGTGAACATAGACCATGGACAGTAAACACTTTCCATATTTCCTCCCCAGATGATGCGTTAACAGCATAAGTGTGGTAGTCAATTGAACCAAAATACACTATACCATCAGCATAGGCAGGTGAAGAATCGATCCCTCCATTGGTTGTGTATTTCCATATTACTGCGCCGTTTGAAGCATTAAGACAATAAAGGTTGCAATCTGCTGAGCCAACATAAACGTGGTCATCAACAATTAATGGTGAGGAACGTACCACATCCTCAACGTAACTTGTCCAATAAGGCATACCAGTGTACAGGTCTAAGCAAATGACGCTGGCGTTTATAGATCCGATGTAGATGCGACCAGCAATAATTGATGGTGAAGAGAATTCTATGAGGCTGCCCGCTGGATAACACCATTTTGTTTTTCCAGAAGCAACGTCAAATCCGTAAACATGACCATCCCTTGAACCAACAACAACAATGCCATCAGCTACTCCAGGAGAACATTGAACTGGTGCTCCTGTTCCATAACTCCACAGAAACTGTGCAGAATTTGTTGATGTTCCATTGTCTGTTGTGTAACCACTGCGGCTTGTGTCATAACGGAACTGCCAGTTATCGTTTGCTGTAACGCATGATACTTGAGTAGTGTAACATGCTTGGAGTAGAACAAACCCAATTAAAGCAAACAGTATCCAGCTACGAGGTTTCATATATTTCATTAAAGAGAAAAATCATGAGTTTAGCATATATTAAATTAATTGAAGTTACGGCTTAAACTTGCTTTAAGTTTTAGAGCCACCCAAATGCAAAAGCTCTCTAACGCATGTTGCTGTTACCAAACAACCACATAGCTTTAAGAACAAATCAGGGCTTTTTTAACTTGTTACTTTTTCTCCAAAAATATACGGGGGTGAAACGTTTTGAGCAGAAATGAAAATAAAGGAAAAGGAAAAATGACCGTTGCTGAAGCAGGCAGAAGAGGCGGAGAACGAACCGCAGAGACACACGGACGAGAATTTTATGAAGAAATTGGACGTAAAGGCGGCACAAAAGTAGCTGAAGAGCGTGGTTCTGAATTTTACAGCGAAATCGGCAGCAAAGGCGGTTCTGAACGTGCAAAACAGCACGAAGGCACTCCTGAAGCCAGAGGAAAAACTAGCTTAGAAGAAGCAGGTAAACGTGGAGGACAACGAGTCAGGAGTTTAATCCAAGCAGGAAAAAAACGCGAAGAAGAATAACTCTTTTTCAAAACGTTTTAGCTTTAAGCAAGACTACTTTTAAAGAATCAGTGATTTTCGTTTATTTTCCAATGAATTTCTTAAATTTTTGGTTGGAGGTGAAAAACAGAAATGGCATCTGACAGAAAATAGGGGAAGATGACCGTCGAAGAGGCAGGCAGGATGGGAGGATTAAAGACTGCCCGAACCCATGGAGAAGAGTTTTATAGTGAAATTGGAAGCAAAGGCGGACAACGTGTTCGTAAGCTTATTCAGAAAGGAAAAGAACTTGAAAATGAATAGCCAAAATACGTTTTTGAACTTTTTCCATATTTGGAGGTGAAAGGTGATGGGTGAAACCACAAGTCTTAGGGGACGCAAAGAGTACACGGATAAAAGCGGCAATTCGGGTCGTGTTAGCCCAGCTATAATTGAGAAGTATCTTGCAGGCATACATTATCCTGCCACTAAAAGCGGTCTGGTAAGCAGCGCTAAAACTAATAATGCTCCAGATAACGTGATGAAAATGATAGATAAGTTGCCTGATAAAAGGTATAGTTCGCCTATTGATATAACAAAAGAGATAGGGAAAATTGAATAACTTTTTTTTAGTACCATTTTTTAAGTAGCGGTTTGGCGGCTTTTAACTGCAGGTTTCATGAAATTATGTTTACAGTAGAACAGAGTGGCAAGTGGGTTTAGTTGCTTTGTTGTTGTTTAATTTTTGATTAATGTAACAGTTATATGGAACTTTTGATACTATGAAAGTCATTGCTTGTCAGTTATTGGATGGCTTTCTTGGAGGAACGATAAAATTTGAGCAATGATGAAGGCGTTTCACGAATAAAAATCAAATTTATAATTGAAGGTTTAGGCGAGGCAGAAGGGGAACTGGTAAGATTTCTTGCACCCCGAACCATAGACATGCTTGCCCGCAAGTTTCCAATAATGGGCAGAGTGGCACTATACAAAGAGGAAATCTATTTTGAAATCCCCATAAAAATGGGTGAAGAAAAAGCCAAACCAAATGTGGAAACAGGAACCATAGCGTTTTGGCCAATGGGAAGCGCCCTTTGCGTGTTCTACGGAAAATCTCAACCATACAGCCCAGTTAGTGTGCTAGGAAAAATAACAAAGAACATAGAAATGTTCAGTCAAGTTAAAAGCGGAACAGCCATAAAAGTAGAACTAGTAAACGCTTAAAATGACAATGCACTGCCAGCCCACATATCAAGCAGTCGCGTGCATTCATCTTTAACAGTTGAGTCACTGCTTTTCTCTTTGAGAGCTTTTAGAAATTCTACACGTTTCTGGTTGGAACGTTTTTCAGCGTTACCGCCATAGTAAAGTGCTCCTTCAAGATATTCTTTCATGTGATAAGCTTTTTGGACAAAAAGACTGGCTGCATCAACAGGGTTTTCCACGGCGAACTTGTTTGCCCAAATGGCAACTTCAGTTTCACGTAACTGAGTTAATCCGTCGATTTCCATTATTTTTCGGATGTAAGTTCTAAAGAAGTCTTTGCACCCCGCGGTTTCTATGAGGTTTAGGGTTTGGTTAACTTTTTCAGTAAAACTTGTAGTACCCTCAACTGTTATTTCATGCTTGTAGCCTTGGTCTACAAAGGCTTTGGCTTCTTGCACTTCTTTTGTTGTGTACACTCTATCTGGAAAACTCAATTTGAAACGCTCCTTAATAATAAAAGGGAAAAACGAAAAATATTAGGCTGCTGGCTTGTAGATTTTCAGGTTGTGACTACCAGAAACCAGTTGCACTGCACCGTTTGCTTCAAGCTGCTCTAGAAAGTCTTTGGCTGTGCTGATTCGGATTCCGTACTTGGTTGACACCGCGTATGGCGTAAGCACGTTCATCTTTTTTATTTCAGCGACGATTCGTTGGTCTTTAGCATCTGGGGCAATAATGTTAATGGTTGTTTTCCGTTCTTTTTGTCCGCCAGCTGCTTTTTCTTTTTTCTTCTCGGCTTTAGCTTCGTTTTGAGTAGCCTGTTGCTTTTCCATCTGCTTTATGCCGATCTTCTTTTTTCCACCCATAATTTATCACTATTCGGCAACTCTAGATTGTCTGGCTTATTTCAACCTTATGTTTATCTTGCCACTCTTTGATGGGAATACCCATTTTCTTTTCCACTTCAGCTCGGTGGATAGAGTTCATAGTACAGAAAGGTATGATTCTACCATCCGGAACCGCATAGTGAATAACACAGCGCTGCACCCGTTCAAGGTCAAAATTGTATGGATCCATAAAGTGCATAGAGGAAATCAAAATTGCAGAACGGGCAAAGTCGCCAAGGGACTTGTAGTCACCATCCATGAGGACTTTGAGCACATATTTACGTAGAAAACTGAATTTAATGTGCCTGGATGCACCTGCAAGTCGGATTTTAGCTTGGGTTTTGCTACCTTTGGATGCATCATTGTAGACGCTTTGGAGGGTACCAACGAATTTGTCGATGTTGCCGTACCGTGTGATTGGCGTGATTTTACCGTTTTCAACAAACACGAATGTTGCCATGCCGCAGTGTGGATGAGCAGTGAATTCAACATACCGTTTGTCTTTAATGGCTCCCACAGCTTTAGAGACGGGTACCACCACGGGAACAGGGTAGAAGTCGTCTGTTTTTATGATGCCGTCAGTTTGTTCTTCGACTTTTTTCATGAAGTCAGGGATGGTGATGCGCATTTTTTCTCGTTTATCAGGGGGCAGGCGTCCGCAGAGAGAAACTGGCTGAATATTTATGCATCTGACGACGTCGCTGTTTTTGGCGGCAAAGTTTATGATGTCACCTAGTTGCCCATCGTTTACTCCTTTTACGAGTGTGACGACAAGGACGACGCTGTTCCAGCCTGTCGCGCGAAGGTTCTCAATAGCCTTCATCTTGATGTCAAGCAAGTCAATGCCGCGGATGTACTTGTACACATCAGAGGTCAAGCCGTCAAATTGCAGATAAATAGTGCTGACACCTGCTTCTCTTAGTTCCTTGCAAAACTCGACATCTTGAGAGATACGTAAACCATTAGTGTTAACTTCAACATGATTAAAACCGAGTTCTTTGGCTTTGCGCGCCATCGCGGGGAGTTCTTTGCGGATGGTTGGTTCTCCACCGCTGAACTGAAGCGCCTGCGCAGGCACAGGTTTGGTTGAACGCAGATTTTCAAGCATACCCACAACCTGCTCCATAGTAGGCTCATACACATATCCCGCATAGTTCGCATTAGCAAAACATACAGGACATTTTAAGTTGCATCGATTGGTGATGTCTATGATTGCTAGTGCAGTGTGTGATTTGTGGTCAGGGCAAAGTCCGCAGTCGCCGGGGCACCCCAGTTTTTCGGGGGTTCGAGGGTTTTCCACGCCTTCACCGTCGCAGCGGAATTTTTCTGCGCGGACGTATTGGTCGTAGTCTGACCAGTAAAGTTCTTGAAAGTGCCCATGTTCTGGGCAGTCTTTTTTGATGAATACTTTTCCGTCATCCTCAAAGATGGTTGCATCTATGGGTTTTAGACATTCAGGACAGAGACTTCTTGTTGGTTTTATGTCTTTCAATTTTTTTATCCTTCTGCACACTAAGTGAATTATTAGTAGAAGCTCTTAAGAGCAGTGGACTTTATAATAATGTTTCCAAACATTTCCTAAGGTGAGTTGGGGGAAACCAAGTGTCAATTAATGAAGCCACAAGAGAAGCCCTGCGTGAAATGGGGTTAAACGCCTACGAAATAGACGCCTACATCACACTGCTAAAAGGTGGAGAAATGACCGCCATGGAAATCAGCCAAGAAGCCAAAGTCCCCTACAGCAAAATGTACGAAGTCCTAAACAGCCTAAAAGAAAAAGGATGGCTAAAAAGCGGAGAAAGCCGACCCACCAAATACTTCCCAGTACCCCCCCTAGAAGCTGCACGCTTCACCAAACTCCGCCTAGAAGACAAGTACCAAAACTGGGAAAACACAGTTGCTGAAAACCTGCAACCACTGTTTGAAAAACGTGAGATTTTTGAACGTCCCGACATGCTTATCTTAAGGGGGCAACAAGCCGTTTTAAACAAGCTTGAAGAAGTCCTATCTAAATCATCTAAAGAAATCGTGGTTGCCGCGCCAGAATTCGCCAAAAACGTACTTACCTTAGCTGACCCATTGTTTAACACCATAAAAAAGACAGTTTCCCTCAAGTTTATGGCGGCTGGTCCAAGTGATGATTGGGCGTTTGTGAAAAAATTTGCAGCGGTAAGTGAGATGCGACTGCGCGACCATATGTTTGGCGGTGGAATCATCGCTGACGGCAAAGAAGCCATGTTGTTTTTGGGCGAGGATAAGCCGACCCTTGTGATTTGGAGTAATCATGTGGGTCTTGTTGGGTTTGCACGGGAATACTTCCAGTTCTTGTGGGATTCCTCAGAAAAAATCTAACGTACCCCACCTCACTAAAACAATAAACCTATTTGGAGCCTAATAGCCAACATATGCAGAAATGATAGGAAGAGGTCAACTCTGTCTATTTGGTGCCTATTAGAAAGTCAATGCAGAAACCATAGAGGGGTAGGTTCCCTAATGACAACTTCCAAACCAAAATTAGAAGTCGGAGCCGAAGTCTTTGGCGAGTTTAAGCAAATCTAAAACTTTACAGTATAACTCCTCAGCCACAGCCTCAATGGGCTTATCTCCCTCAACCAAAACCAAATCACCCTTCTCAACAAACTTCAAATAAACATCCCGCACTTTCTGCTGAGTTTCCAAAGTCTCCATAACAGACCGCTTACGCTGCAACCGCTCCAAAACCCGTTCAGGTGCCACATCAAGGAAAATGTAAAAGTCAGGCTGCAAGGCGCGGGCGTTGATGGTTTTTATCCAGTCCGTGCTAAGTCCAGCACTGCCCTGATAGGCTATTGTTGAATAAAGGTAGCGGTCACAAACCACAACTTTTCCCTCGTTTAGGGCGGGTTCTATTTCAGCTTTGCAATGTTCGATGCGGTCAGCAGAGAAGAGTAGGGCTTCGGCTTCGGTTGGCAGGCGTGTGTTGTCGTATAGGTAGCTGCTGCGGATGAAGCTACCGATTTTTCCAGTGCTGGGCTCAGTGGTGAAAATGACTTCGTAGTTTTTTTGGAGTTTTTCTACTAAGAGTTTTGCTTGGGTGGTTTTTCCGCTTCCATCCAATCCCTCAATGACTATGAAGATGCCCTTTTTTGCCATGATACTCAACGGTCCATTGCGTTACACATTATAAGGAAGCCCCATAAATATAACTTAAATCTGGAAGCGCCATTTATGCCTAAAGCTTATTGGGGAGAAATCAAAGACCCCGTTCACGGATACGTTTACATTACCGAAGCAGAAAAACACGTCATCGACTCCTACCCAATGCAGCGGCTAAGGCGACTACGGCAACTGGCGGGTAGCGAATACGTTTACCCAGGCGCAAACCACACCCGATTTGAACACAGCGTCGGCGTCATGTACCTAGCAGGTAACGTGTTGGATAATCCGCATGTTTCCCAAGTGGTCAATGACCAGGAAATAGCAACCTGCAGAATCGCCGCGTTACTCCATGATATTGGGCATGGACCATTTTCACACGTGTTTGAACATCTTCTAAATAAGAATCTTTGCAGAACCCATGAAGATAACACGTCTTGGCTTATTGAAAAAAGCGAAGTCGGCGATGAACTAGATAAGCTGGGTTTTAACCGCAAAGAAGTCGCAGCGCTAGCGGTTGGAAAAATGCAAAAAAAAAGCAAAGCATTCCTAAATCAAATCATCAGCAGCGCCGTGGACGTGGACAAAATGGACTTCATCGTTCGCGACACTTACCACACAGGCGCAGAATACGGTTTCATCGATGTCATCCGATTAATTCATGCTTTTGATGTGATGGGAGAAAACTTGGCAGTTGAGCTGGGTGCGCTCTCAGCTTTGGAAGCCTTTATTATCGCGCGGATTGAGTCTTTCAAGAGCATCTACTTTCACCGTGTGGGTAGGGCAGCTCAGATTATGCTTGCATCCGCCATGGACAAAGCCAACCCCGAATTAGGATTAACAGATTTTAAAACACCCGAGGAATATTTGGCGCTGGATGATTACACGGTTTGGGCAAAACTTAAACAATGCAAAGCCTCCCAGCAGATAATTAGCAACTTAGAACACAGAAAAATGCTCAAATGCGCATACGAACGCACGTTTTACGAAAAAGACGACTTGGTCGCGAACCTTTTTGGGCAAGAATCCTACCGTAACAAGATAAGAGTTGAAATCGCCAAAGAAGCAGGCATACCCACAGACATGGTAAATATTGACGTGCCAACCGTGCAATCCGTGCCATATCACCCAACCATGCTTATGCAGCCCATGGAAATCCCTGTGTTTAACCGCGGCAAGGCAGGAGAGAAAAAACTGCAGCGACTCAGTGAAACCTCAAAGATTTTTGAAACCCTGCGAGGTTTCATGAACATTTTGCGTGTCTACACAAATGTGGAGGAACGTGAAAAAGTTGAGAAGGCAACTGCAAAGATTCTTGGCAAGATTCCTTCTGCAGCAAAAATTTCGTTTTAGATGTTTTTTCTTAAATACTAGTCATGCTTAAAAAGATAGAGAATAACATTTAGCGGTTAACGGAAGGGAACAGAAAAATGAGCAAGCCAGCATCGGTTAATGATGACAAGAAAGTCATAAGTGTTAGAATTAAAAGAAAAGCCGAACCAGCACCCATACCCATAGTGCCGCCGATGCCAAAATCAGAATCTCCCCTTCTGTACTCACCGCAGGAAGTCCGCAATTTTGTCTCCGAGTTTGTGACTTCATGGATAAGAGGCGACATAATCATTCATTTCCCAACAGCCGCCGAATTAGCCAAACAAACCCCTTTTAGCATAGCTTTTCCAAAAGACCCTTCGGTTAGTGCGGAAGTAAAAATTAAAGAACACTATATTGATTTGCTCTCGGTTTGTGCAGGAATAAAGCAGGTTCCAGGTGAGGAGCAGGAAAAAGCGATTCCAGAAGTTTTCCGTATGCTGCTAATGTTCCGTTCAGCCAACCGTATAGAAGGCAAACTCTTCACAAACGACCTGCAAAAACGCCTTGACAAACTAGAAGAAAACAGTAAAGCCCAAAGCAAACTAATCGACCAAATCACAGCACACCTGTTTAAACCCAAAAAAACCCCAAAAACCAAGACGACAAAACGAAAAGCCTAAAAGTTCTTTTTCGGAAGGGTAAGGTTTATTCGATACAAGTCGCATTCTGCTTGATGCTTCATAAAATTTGCGCTCTGGTAGTATAGTCCGGTCAAGTATGCCGGCCTTTCGAGTCGGCGACCCGGGTTCGAATCCCGGCCAGAGCACTAAACACCCTAAACTTTTGAAACAAACATGTTATCCCTAATGTAGTATCGCCAAGGCTTGTCTTTGTATTCTTTACCGTACTCTACACCGATACGGGTGGTTTCCACAATCTGCTCCGCTGGCACTGCTGGCGCATCCAAGATGTAGAGGGGCTGCGTTGTCATATCTATGCCGTTTTGGGCTTTTGTTACATCCATTGCCATGCACAGCCTGCTAGGACCGTTTGCAAGGTTTGGCACTTTTCCATGCACTACCTTTCGGCGCTTAAACATAATCTCCTCACCCTCCACGGGCTCTAGCGCTCGAAAAAGCACCGCCTCAGGCTTACCCTCAACATTGCCTGCAGTTACGTTGAAGCAAAAATACAACCCATAGATAAAGTAGACATACGCATGCCCTTTCTCGCCGTACATGACTTCGTTTCGGGCTGTGCGTCTGCCACCTGAACTGTGAGCGGCGAGGTCTTCGGGTCCACGGTAGGCTTCGGTTTCCACAATCCTGCCAGCAACTGTTCCTTCGGCTGTTTCGTGTACTAGAATTTTGCCTAGTAGGTTTTTGGTGACTGTGTTGGTGTCTTGCTGGTAAAACGTTCGGGGCAGAATCATAGCCAAACAGTGGGTTTTTGGTGCAAATAAGTTTAGCTGCTCTTTTTCGGTATAACCTTATATGATTTGTAAATTAGAGGTTACCTGACACGGGTGCAAACAGGTGGGGTTGGCTGGCAAACTTGAAAACGTGTACTCTTCAGAATTGGGCAAGGTACTGCTAATCGGCTTATCCTCCCGCCTGCTCATATTTGTCTCTGCCGCGGCTGGCTACAGCCTGTTTGGTCCAGGCATGGCAAACCCTAACTCCACCAGCCCCTTCATCAACCTGTTTAGCCAATGGGACGCCGCGTGGTACAACACTATCGCAGTAAACTGGTACCCCACAGGCGCTGACCCTTTAAGCGGAAACTGGGCATTCTTTCCACTCTACCCTGCCCTAATGCGTATTTTTGGAACACCCTTAACGCCTTTTATGCTTCCAGAACAAGCATACTATCTTTCGGGATTTCTGATAAACAATCTGCTCTTTTTTGCCTGCCTAATCCTCTTCTATAAAGTAACCCAAACAATCTTTAACAACCAAAAATATTCCCTGATATCAACAGTTTTCTTCGCTTTTTGGCCAGGTGCCCTGTTTTACTCTGTCGTTTACTCAGAAAGCCTTTTCATGATATTTGCACTGGGAGCATTTTATTTTCTGGAGCGCGGCAGCGTCGGTAAATCAACTGTTCTTGCCGTTTTAGCAGCAGCAACCCGCAGCAACGGATTCATGATACTGATACCGTTTGTTTATGCTGGACTGCAAAAGAGAAAAATTAAAACCACTGTGGTTCAATCGGTTTGCATCTTTTTGCCTTATTTGCTGTTTACTGTTTACGGGTACGCTTTGACGGGGCTTTTTCCTATTCGGGAAATTGTGTATAGCCAAATTTGGGGTGCATATGCTGCTCAGCCGATTGCTTTTTCGCTAGAAAATGTGGGGTATGCGTTGTTGTATATTGCTGAGGGGGTTTTGATTGCTTTGCCTTTCATTTGGTTTGCCCGAAACGATAAGGTTCCCATCAAAGAGTTCATGTTAGGATTAAATCACAGAAAAGATTTGAAGTACTGGGTTTTAGCTGCCGTCATAGTGATTATGCTGTTGTTTTATGCTGACCCCAAAAACCTCCACCGGTACGCTTTGCCGATGTTGCCTCTGTACTGGGGCTTTGCATGGGCATGGTGCAAGAACGAAAAATGGGGAAAACTTTTGTTAGCTATCTTCATTGCTATTATGATACTTGGGACAACACTTTTTGCTTTAGGCGGCTACTACATTTAAAAAAAATAAAAAAGGCAGCGAGAACAAGATTTCACAAACAGCTTACACAATAGCTTTCAGAACAAAGGTTAACTACTAAGCTACGGCTGCTTTTCCTTTTGAGCTTTCTGCCAGTCGCTAAGCGTCCTCTTCTTGCACATATCCCTATACTTGTTGTAATAATCAATAGGCTGAAAAACAGGTGCGTAGGGTAGTTGTTCTTCAAGTCCGCATTTGCAAACCACATAAACCAGCTTGTTTTTGTTATCTGCTAAAATCTGAAGGTGCTCTTTTCGGCATTGGGGGCAGTAGTAGGGACCTGTGACCATTTTTTTAGCGTCTTTGGTGAGGATTTTGATTTTATTGTTTGAGATTTTATGGGTTGCAGGGCACATTGTGCTTCAACACTGTATCAAGTGCTTAAAGGTAGTTATACTCTTCCCTTAAAAATCAAGAATCCAACAATCAGCCACGACATACCAAGTTTTCTAAGATAAGATTAAAATATCCTTTGAATATGATGTATGCAAGCGCGGTCGTCGTCTAGTCTGGTTTAGGACATTAGCCTTCCAAGCTAATGATCCCGGGTTCGAATCCCGGCGACCGCACCACTACATCTTTTTAAAAATTATAAAAACTGTATCCTTGAAAAAATTTAGATTTAGAAGGGACGCTTGATTTTTTGTCTACTTCTGAAAACGACAAAACCTGCCATCATCGCCAGGGGAACTGCTAGTAAGCCTATGGAGTATTCAGGTAGTTCAAAGATTTCACCAGGTACAATATGGAAGTAGTCAAATTCAGCGTTGAATGTTGTTGAACCAACGTTTATTGCGAATAATCCAATCTGCACTGGGTCTGCAGCGTTGAAAGTGTATGATTTTACGGTGTTCCATGCTATGCCGTTTGAACTCCAAGAGCCGGTTATGGTTGTTCCACTTTTTTCTAGTTTTAGGTATAGTGGGTTATAGCTGTCTGGAAGGGTTCCTTGTTGATAACTTACAGTTCCATCTAGTACTCCGTACATTAAAACTTGGTTTGTGCCCCATTTTTCAAGGCGCATATAATTATCTGTGTCTTTCCAGATAAGCAGACCACCACGGAAGCCACTTTGAGAGAAATCACCACTAACACAAGTGGTAGCTTCAAAGTTACCTGTTACTGGTTGAAGTATTCGAGGAGCGTCATAGTTTGAAGTAGGTGCTAGAGCAACACCGGTTGGTGCAGTTATTATTAGGTATCCGGGGTTAGCTGTTAAATTGAAAACAGCGGATGTGCTACCAGCAGTTGTCCAGAAACTGTTTAAGTTGGTTGATGTGAAATCATCGTTGTATCCAACATCTGCAAAAACACAACTGAACGTTGTAAAACTTAAGAATGCTGCCAACAGCAACGCTAGAACTAGACGTGATTTACCGTTCATTCGAATCCTTCCACTTTCTCAAAATAACAAGGTTAGCGCTTATATTTAAGAATTATCATCGAAAAACGAATACTTGATAAAAAATTTCCAAACAAAACATCCTTAAGACATAAATTTAGAATTTTATGAAAATAATCCAAGTAATCACGAGTTTTTTCCGTCAAGCATCATTTATGGAAATTGTATCTGCAATGGGGAATGCTTAAAAAGTTCGTTCACAAAGTTTGAAGTGGTGAAAAGCAAAATGGTCGATAGTGTCGAAAAAAGAGTTAAAGATGCACTAGCAGAAATAAAGCCCCAACTTCAAGCTGACGGCGGCGACGTTGACTTTGTAGCAATAGTAGGCTCCGTAGTTCAAGTTAGACTACGCGGCGCATGCGCAGGCTGCCCAATGTCCACAATGACGCTAAAGCAAGGAATCGAACGCATAATCAAAGCACAGGTTCCAGAAATCACACGCGTAGATGCAGTTCAGTAAACAATTAGTTGTTTTTTATATTTTCTCTTTTTATAAATGCAACAGACAATTTTGCTAAATTCAAATTTCTTTGGACCAGTTCTGTCTGTGGGGTGACTATATCTCCGAGAGAGAGAGAGAGAACGACAGCACTTTTCAGACGTTGAGTCAACTTGCTTTTTCCTGGTTGTAACAAACACAAAAAATGAAACCACAAGCAATAGACTTAGCGAAACAAAAATTCCTAAATACCTAAAACTTGACGCAAAAATTACCCCACTAACGATTGGCCCCAGCGTTTGCCCAACATCCATAACCGTGGACAGCAACCCCATGGAGGCACCCACCAGTGTTGAAGGAACAAGGTCGCAAATCAGCGGGGAAGTTGAGGATAGAACAGCAGCAAACGAAACACCGTATCCAACCGTTAGAACCAGTAGCAAAACAAAGTGGGTGGTGAAAGGTATTAAACCAACCAGAAAACAACTGGTAATTATTCCGAAACTGATTGGTTTTGTGCGGCCTATTTTGTCGGAAACCCGCCCAATTAGTGGCCGTGCGATAACCATGGCTATGATTTGGCTGCCTGTGATTATTCCAACCAAAAACATGTTCATCCCTGCCACGTCAGTTAAGTAGCCGACCAAGAAAAACTCAACCGAGCCAAAAGCAAAATACTGGGTTGCCTGAACAAAACTAACCCCTAAAATTCTGGTGTCTTTGATGATAGTTAGCCAACCGTCAAACATCTTTCTAGTTGCCTTTTCAGGAGCAGCTTGCAGGTTGAAACCACGTTTTTCAGCCAAAAACAATAATGCAATTATAAACGCCGTTACTCCTGCAATGCCCACTGCAACATACAGAGTAAAAAAGCTCTGGTTAGTTGCAAAAAGAATGTATCCACCAAGAAAGGGGGCTAACGCTCTACCCACTGCAGTTGCAGAGTTAAAAAGAGATATACGTTCACCCCGTTTTGCAGGGTACAATTCTGCTATGGAAGCTTCTGCTACGGGCATAAAAATCGCTGTTGCAAATCCGTGATAAAACCGCACCAACGCCAACATCCACCAAGAATCCACTTCCAAATACAGAAACGGTGCGGAAGCAAACACTAAAGCTGCAAACAGCAAGACCTTGCGGCGCCCAAAAATATCTGATAATGAAGCAGCTGGAAGGCTTATGAGGATGCCGGGTATTGTTGAGGCTGAAGCCACGATGCCCAGTAGGCTGTCGGGAGTGTGTAGGCTTGTTGCGAAGGGTTTTAGGACAGGATTTTTTGACATAGTTGAACTGAGAATAGCAAATAAACCCATAACACAAATTATGATAAAGAACGCTTTTGCGGTCGATTTGGATTTAAGCATACGTTAACCGTAACCAGAAAAAACTCAACCGCTGATATTTTTAATTTCCCAATAGAAAATACGGTACTTATTTAGCAGAATTCTGTGAATGCACGAGTTTCTTCATTGACGTGCTTTTTGAGCGAGGTCTTTAGCCCATGCATGAATTTCTTCCATATTGCGCATGTCAAAAACACCTGCAGGTTCCTCTTTAAAGCCTGCGTCCTCCAGAACTTTTTTCTGCCCACTCATGGTTTTGCGGAAGAAAATGTTCATTTTATTGAAATTCATGATGCCGCCAAACATCGCTGCAGATATTGGATGTAGGTTGTATTTGTCTACTTTGTCTTGCAGGTTTTGCTTGTAGAGTTTTTCTATTTCTTCTGTTTTGCCCTCCCGCTCAAGTGTGGCTTTTCCCGAGGAAACAAAAATTGCAAGCTTCTTTTGTGACAATTCGTCTTTGAATTTTTTGATGAAATCCTCAACTTCACCCACCCACTTAGTTATCTGCATGCCGCTACCTACTATGATAAGGTCAAATGGGGAAATATCCTTGATTTTTTCCTTCTTCACATCAGCCAGTTTAACTTCAAAACCTTCTGCTTGCAGGTCTTTTGCGATTTTTTCTGCAGTGTCGGTGGTTGCGCCGTAACGTGTGCCGTAAATGATAAGTGTTTTCATTTTCGGGTGTCTCACTATATTTGGGGGTTAAATGGTTTATTAAACTGTTGATACTTATTTTATTGAGAAACCGCTTTTAACAAATCAATAGATATATCAATGACAAAAACAGCGGTTTGTTTGATGGTGCCCGGTTTTGGATAACAATGTGTTTTTAAGATGCCCTGTCTGCGGAATACAAATCGATGTAGAAAATGTTGCAGCACGAATTGAAACCATTTGTGAAAGCTTTGGCGGAAAAACCTACTGTTTTTGCAGTGAAAATTGTAGGCACCATTTCCTAGAAGACCCCCGTGTCGCCTATTTTTCCATGGAAATTGGCATAAGCAGTAAAATGCACACTTACAGTGGCGGTCTTGGTGTTTTAGCAGGCGACATTGTAAAATCCAGTGCGGATTTGCGTTTAGGTATGATTGCTATCACGCTGGTTAGTCGTAAGGGATACTTTAAGCAGAAAATAACTGAGCAGGGCGAACAACAAGAATTTCCTGATGAATGGAACCCCAAAGAAACACTAACACTTATGTCTGACACAGTGACCGTTAGCATTGAAGGCAGACAAGTTAAAATTCAAGCATGGCTCTACGAGTACCAAAGCGTAACTGGCGGAATGGTGCCAATTCTGTTTTTGGACACTGACATGGAGGGTAATGCACCTCAGGACAGAAGAATCACTGACACCCTGTATGGCGGCGATAAGCGCTATCGGTTAAAACAGGAGGTTGTTTTGGGTATCGGCGGAGTTAAAATGCTCAAGCATTTGCCGTTTAAAATCCGAAAGTATCACATGAACGAGGGGCACTCAAGTCTGCTAACGTTGGAGTTGCTTAAGGCGAATAATTTAGATGCTGAAAAGGTCAAGAACATGTGTGTCTTCACAACGCACAGTCCTGTAGAGGCTGCTTTTGACCAGTTCAGCTACGGTTTAGCTCGTGAAGTTATCGGTAAAGAATACATGATAACCGACGTTACAAGGTATGCAGGAACAGAAAACCTCAACATGGCATACTTAGCCCTAAACCTAAGCAAGTACGTTAACGGTGTCTCACTGGCACACGTGGAGTATTCAAGAAAACTTTTCCCAGGTCGCTACATCCGCGCAGTCACCAATGGGGTTCACAGTTATACATGGACATGCTTGCACTTCCGCGAACTCTTTGACAAGTACATTCCTGCGTGGACCAACGAGCCGATTCTACTTGCCAAAGCTAGCGAAATCCCCAACCGACCCGTCTGGGATGCGCACATGAAAGCGAAAACAGACCTGTTTGGTTACGTGGAAAAAGCCAACGGCGTAAAATTGGATCCACAGGCGTTAACAATTGGGTTTGCACGTCGCGCAACAGGTTACAAACGGGCAACACTGATTTTTTCAGACATGCACAGGCTCGCAGAGATTAATCGTAACGAAAAAATTCAGATGATTTTTGCTGGAAAAGCCCACCCAAACGACACTGAAGGAAAGCACCTAATAAAACAAATCAACGATTACGCACGCATACTCAAAAACCAAATCAACATTGTTTTCCTTGAAAATTATAACATGGAAATCGCTGCCAAACTCACCTCAGGCGTTGACGTTTGGTTAAACACGCCTCTGCCGCCTATGGAAGCCTCTGGAACCAGCGGAATGAAAGCCGCTCACAACGGAGTTATCAACTTTAGTGTGCTGGATGGCTGGTGGATGGAGGGCTGCATTGAAGGCGTCACAGGCTGGGCGATTGGTCCGCATCCAAGAGAAATCATACCTGACACAGAACGCCGAGAAGTTGAACTTCGAGACCTATATAATAAACTCGAATACCTGATTGTGCCAACATACTATACCCGTAGAGACAACTGGATAGCCCTAATGAAAAACAGCATAGCCAAAATCGCTTACTACTTCCAAACACAATGGGTCATGAGACGATACATAACAGAAGCCTACCTAATCTAAACTCCAATCACATTCGGGGTTTCTTGGAAACCAGTATCCTAATTTTTGGTTTGAAAATGCTCCATTAGGGACCAAACCCTCTTAGGAGTTTTTTAGACCCCTCTATAGTTTCTGCAATGAATTTCTAATAGGAACCAAATAGACAACAAATAGAACTGTTTTTGAAGAAAAGTCTTCATGATTTTATGGTGTAGATGGTGCAACATAGATTTTGCTTGAAAACCTGCCCCGTTGAATGAGCAGTTCTTTATGGTTTTTCTGTTGCCACTGTTTTATAGAACGGTACTGGTGGACAAAAAAGGCTGGAACAAAACTGATTAAAAAAATAATGAATGCCGATGATGTATAAACAACTATCAACGGCGAATAATGATACACGAAAGTAAACAAAGGACCAAAGCCTGTGAACAACATTAACGTAATAAGTAAAATAAAAGTTACGTAGAAAAAAGAATCAGAGGTTTTACCCCTAAACTCGCCATTTTCTGAGATGCCTTTCAGAATTTTTTCTGCGCAAAATAACTAGCTCCAAACCCTGCGGCTATACCCAGAAGAGCGGGCAACCCATAAAAGGGCACTAGAAACAACATCGGCAAAAAATACGAAAAAAGAACCACATAAACCACTACAAAAACAATTGCATAAGCGCGAACCTGAAGAAACAGAAATTCGCTTTTTGGCATTTCTTGCACCTGCAGATTCATTTTGATATCAAGATGTATTTTAAATTTTTCAATTTTCTGATGATGTTTGGGTTTTTGCGTAAAATTTTTCTGACTGGAAATACTTATCTATTGCATTGCTTATTTGCTGATGCGGAAGGTTAAGAGCATGAGTGATGAAATTTCAAAATTACCACCTAACGTTCAAGAACGCTTACTCAGACTGCAACAACTGCAGCAAACCCTGCAAACCGTTTTAGCCCAGAAACAACAGGTTGAAATGGAAAAAGCAGAGATTGAACGCACAATAACTGAGCTTGGCAAAACTGCTGATGATGCAGTAATCTACAAAGCCATTGGCTCACTACTTGTAAAATCAGACAAAGCAAAGGTTTCTCAAGAACTGACTGAGCAAAAAGACCTTTTGGAAACAAGAAGTACCGTTATTGGCAGACAAGAAGAACGGTTACGTGGTCAAGTAAAAGAGGCACAAGCCAAACTTCAAGAAGACCTCAGCCCAGTTTCACAGCAGCCCCTATCCTAAGGTGAACACTGTGGTTGACTTGGGTTTTCCAGAGTTAACCACTGACCAAATTGAGCAGCTCTGCCAAATAGCAGAAACCGCTGCCCGCAACTTTATTCTTTCCAAAGTTTCCAGCAAGCAAGTTGAGACCTTAGATATTGTTGTGGAAGTTGAAGGACAAAAACCTGTCAACGTAATAGTTGAAGTTAATCTGGTTTTGTCACCTAAAGTTCAAGACGTAAACGTGGAAACCCTGGTCAAAGAAGCTACAAACCAAGCCCAAAAAGCCAGCGAAAACTATCTGAGAAAACTATCATGAGCTTCCAAGAAATAATCGATTTATTAAAAGAAAAAAATGCCAGTTTCGCGTTATTACTTTGTCATAAAAACGCTGATGCAGATGCGATTTGTTCAGCTTATGCATTTCAATGTTTGCTAAAACGGTTTTTGCCAGACCTGATTTCGGAGATTGGCACGCCTCAGGGCGTCAATAAACCCTCAAAACGTCTGCTTGAACAATTACCCATAACGGTGAACTGTAAACCAAACATTGAATCAGCTGATGTGCTTTTCCTGATGGATACTAACACAATTGAGCAACTTGACCAAGTCAGCGACGCCATAAAAAAATCCGCAGCACCCGTCGTCATAATTGACCATCACGCACCAAGCCCCGAAACCGTTAACACCTGCAAAGTCTGCATAATCGAAGAACACGCTGCGGCAACCTGTGAGTTGGTTTATGACTTGTATCGGCAGGCAAACGTGAAGCCTACTCTAAATGAGGCTAAGGCAATGTTTATTGGAATAGCTTTTGACACAAGGCATTTTGCGCTTGCAAGCTCAGCCACACTAAAAGCCCTTGGAGCCTTGGTGGATTCAGGGATAGATGCGCAGGAAACGCTGGCGATGATTTCTCTACCTATTGATAATTCTGAACGTTTAGCTAAGCTGAAAGCTTGTAAAAGAGCAAAGATCATTAAAATTAACGATTGGATTATCGCGCTCTCACATGTGAGTGCTTATCAGGCATCAGCGGCTAAATCTTTGGTTGATTTGGGGGCGCACATGTCTGCGGTGGCTGGAAAGAAAGAAGACAAAATCGAAATTAGCCTACGGTGCTCACGCCATTTTCACCAGCAGGCAGGGGTTCATTTGGGAACTGACATTGCCGTTCCGTTGGGCGAGTTGCTTGGTGGAGTTGGTGGGGGTCACGCGATGGCTTCTGGCGTGAGTGGAACCGGCGAAATTGATGAAGCACTTAAGATGTGTCTTAAACTTTTGAAACAGAAAATAGTTCAAACCGAGGGTACTGAGTAGCATTTAATTTGTGGCGTTAGAGTGCAAACCCTGATATGGCTGTTTAGAGTGTTTATTTTTGTTTAGACAGTTCATAGGAAATTCTTAATTACGTCAAAGCGCTTTAGAAACGAAAAAACCAGAAGACAAGCAGACTCAAAAATGAGTAGCTACGCTTAAATGAAGCAGTCTATACGCATAAGAATGCAGGCTCAAAAAAGATGGCGATAATTGAAACAAAAAACCTCACCTACACATACCCCGGAGCAACAAACCCCTCCATACGGGACGTTTCAATTAGCATCAACAAAGGCGAATTCGTACTAATCACAGGTCCAAGTGGTTGCGGAAAAACCACGCTCTGCCGATGCTTCAACGGACTAATACCTCATTTCTATCAGGGCGAACTAACAGGCGAAATAAAAGTCGCCGACACAGAAACCCTCAAACATCACACTTACGAAATGGCAAAACACGTGGGCTTTGTCTTCCAAAACCCAGAAAACCAGCTCTTTGCCTTATCCATTGAAAAAGATGTGGCATTTGGCTTAGAAAACATGGGCATGCCCCGTGAGGAAATCCGCAAAAAAGTCGATTGGGCACTGAACTTAACAGGAATCTACGACATACGAGAACGTTCTCCACATGAAATCTCAGGCGGGCAACAGCAACGGGTGGCTTTAGCAGCGGTTTTGGCCATGGAGCCCGAGATTATTGTTTTGGATGAGCCCACCTCATTTCTTGACCCGCTTAGCGCAGAGAAAATTTTTGATGTTATCTACGAGTTAAATAAGAAACAGGGCATCACGGTTATTTTGGTGGAGCACAGGCTGGATTTAACAGCCAAGTACACTGACCACTTAATTGTCATGGATAAGGGTAAAGTTGCTTTTGAAGGTAACCCACGTGACATTCTCAGCAAACAGGAAACGCGGCTTATGGGAGTTGGAGTTCCTAAAGCCACCCTACTCTATGAACTGCTCCTTAAAGACGGCTTAAAACTCGGCGACACCATCCCGTTATCCTCAGAAGAGCTGGCGCAGCAACTGATGGAGGCACTAAAACTAAAGTGATAGTCGCTGAAGACATTCACTATTCCTACCAAAGCAAAATTGAAGCTCTAAAAGGCGTCTCATTAACCATTAAAGATGGCGAGTTCGTCGCGATAATGGGGCAGAACGGCGCTGGAAAATCCACACTTGTCAAACACTTCAACGGGCTGCTTAAACCTTCAAGCGGAGCTGTACGCGTGGACGGCGTGGAAACAACTAAAACCAGCGTGGCAGCGCTTTCAAGAAATGTGGGCTTTGTCTTCCAAAACCCTGACCATCAACTCTTCAGCGAAACAGTAGAAGACGAAATCTCGTTTGCACTGAAAAACTTTGGGTTTGCACCTGACGTGGTTGAGAACCGCATAACTTGGGCACTAAACCTACTATCACTTAGCCAGTACCGCAAAACCTCACCGTTCCTACTCAGCGGAGGAGAACGCAAACGTGTCGCTTTAGCGTCGGTTTTAGCATGGAACCCACAGACGCTGATTTTAGATGAACCAACCATTGGACAGGACCATGAGCAGAAAGAGAAGCTTCGGCAATTTATTTTACAGATGCAATTACAAAAGAAAACCGTGGTCACGGTTACGCATGATGTGGAGTTTGTGGCTGAATGCAACCCCCGCGTTGTTTTAATGAGGGAAGGCAGAATTGTTGCGGATGGTCGGGGCAAAGAAATATTAACCAACCCGAAACTGCTACAGGAATCCTCCATTGTTTTGCCGCAGATAGCGCAGGTTTTCACAAAGCTTGAAGCGTTTGGGTTTCCTAAAGATATCATTGACATCTATGAAGCTAAAGAGGCTATCCTAAGAGCAAAGGAGAGATGGGCATGAGCATTTTTGATGGCTTAAAATTCCGCAAAGTATCCTCGCCCATACACAATCTGGATCCCCGAATGAAATTTATCTATGTCATCGCCGTTTTTGTCGCCGCCATTCTCTTCTACCAAATCATCCCACTAATAGCACTGTTTCTGCTACAGTTGCCTTTTGTTTTGCTGGCACACGTCCAAAAACAATGGCTACGTTCACTACGAGGCGCGGCTTTCTTAGCATCTTTCATCTTCATAGTTAACATTGGCACAAAGTTTTTCATGTCAAACTATCAACTCACAGCATTTGACGTAGAATCTGCCGCTGCTATGACCTTGCGGTTTGTGGTTTTGGTTGAATCCTTCTCAGTTTTCTTCTTAACCACATCTCCAGACCATTTAGGTTTGGCATTAGAGCAGAGCCGTGTTCCATACGAGTTCGCGTTTGCGTTTACAACAGCAGTACGGTTTGTTCCAGTGCTAGCCGAAGAAGCCCAAACCATTATGGATGCACAAAAAGCCCGCGGATTAGAGCTAGAGAAGGGTAACTTGCTTAAGCGTATCCGCAATTATGTTCCTGTGCTTATCCCTTTGATTGTGGGGGCTATTCGCAGAAGCTTAGAACTTGCTGAAGCGATGGAGTCACGCGCTTGGGGCGCAACAAAGAAGCGGACTAACTTGTACTCACTTAAACTTCACAGAGGCGATTATGCATTGTTGGCATTAATTGTTGGACTCATGGTTGTGGTTGTTTACAGCTGGTTATTTGTGTCTGTGCCGTCTCTGAGCGGCTTCTTTTTGGCTTAATCAGTTATCACAAATCCATATAACTTATTAAGATTTGAGACACCCTTACTGGTGAGAAGCTTGCGCCCCAGACAAGGGTAAGGAGGAGACTCATAATAGCGGATTCAAAGCAGCAAAAACCAGTAGCCGACACACTTCAGGTGCCGCATGCTGTCACAAACATGAACAGCGAAAGCTCTAAACCTGCTGCTTTTCAAGAAATTTACCAAATCCGAGAACCTTACGTTTACGCA
Source organism: Candidatus Bathyarchaeota archaeon (assembly GCA_026014585.1). NCBI lineage: Archaea > Thermoproteati > Candidatus Bathyarchaeota > Candidatus Bathyarchaeota archaeon. Next base: position 326,442 of record JAOZIA010000002.1, read on the forward strand.
GCTGTTGTTAGAGAAAAAGAAACCCAAAAAATGCTCTACAAAATCATTGAGCCAACATTACAAAAAAACGAGGAACAAGCTCTCCAAGAAGTCAAGAGCATTTTGATGGAAGAAATAGAGGTTAACTTTAAGGAAATTGAAAGTAAAGAAAAAGCAGAGAACTATCTTAAACAGAAAATTAGAGAAATAATCAAAAAATACAAAATCAAAATCGCCCCCGAAGCAGTAGATAAGCTCTCATATTTTTTGATTCGGGATTTTGTAGGTTTTGGAAAAATTGACCCCCTCATGGTTGACCCGTTAATCGAGGACATATCGCTTGACGGTGTGAACATTCCAGTTTACGTTTGGCATCGACTCTACGAATCCATCCCCACAAACATCAAATTCAACACTGCCGCTGAGCTGGATTCATTTGTTATACGTCTTGCTTACTTGGCGGGTAAAACCATTTCCGTATCCAACCCAATAATTGATGCTTCTCTGCCAGAGGGAAGCCGTATTCAACTCACTTACGGAAAAGAGGTAACTAAGAGAGGTTCAACATTTACTATACGGCGTTTCAAGGCTGACCCCTTAACAGTTTCTGATTTGATAGCATTTAAAACTATTAACTCGGAAATGGCTGCTTACTTGTGGTACCTCATCGAGAACCGCGCGTCCGTTATGGTTGCAGGTGGAGTTGCAAGCGGAAAAACCACGCTTCTAAACTGCCTATCCATGTTTATCCGACCAGAAATGAAAATCATCAGTGTCGAAGACACACAAGAAATTAACTTACCTCACGAAAACTGGATTCCCTCAGTGGTACGCGCTGACTTTAAAATAGACGAAAAACAAAGCAAAACCATAACACTCTACGACCTACTAAGAGCAGCGGTGCGACAAAGACCTGACTACATAATTGTCGGTGAAGTCCGCGGTGACGAAGCCTACACGTTATTTCAAGCTATGGCAACAGGGCATCTTGGCATGTGCACCATTCACGCTGAATCCGTAGAGGCAGTCATAAACAGGTTGCTCTCTGCACCAATGAATATCCCCCGTGCACTGGTTGCTATGACCAACGTATTCATTGTTATGGATAGAATAGAAGTCAATGGTAAACCAGCGCGGCGAGCTAAAGTTGTTACTGAAATGAAGGGGCTTAATCTTCAAAATAACGAGTTGGAAATTGAAAGAATATTTAGCTATGACCAGAAATTTGACAGGTTCACTTATCAAGGAAACAGTGGACTGCTTGAAAAGAACCGACAAAAAGCAGGCGTATCTGAGGTGGACCTGCAAAGAGAACTTTTGGCAAGAAAAACAGTGCTGGATTGGATGGTTAATCAAGGAATCAGAAAATACAAAGACGTCACCAACGTAATCAGAGATTATTACATTAACCCAACCCGTGTAGTCCAAAAAGCCAGAATAGAGATGAAAAACAATTGAAAACAAATCTCAAACTCTGGAAAAAAACAGCCGACAAAACAGAAGAGGCAGTACAAAAGCAGAAAAAAACACTGCTTGAAAGCTCCATGGCGCTGTCTTATCGTTTAATCGGCGACAAAATAGGACGATTCATGCCTGTTTTCAAAGACTTAGACACGGGAATAACAAAAGCAGGCCTAAAAGCCAACTTTAAAGCATACGTTAGCCTCACAATTGTCATCTCTCTCATTGTCGGGGTCATCTTCGCGGTTGCTTGCCCCATTTTGCTGTTTGCCCTCCGCATGCCGCTTATGATTATTGTTGCTGTAAGTTTTGGAGCTGCCATGATTGCAGGAGCAGTCACGGTGATTGGCTTTTACAGTTACCCACTTTATCTCGCAGACAAACATAAACGCGAGGTAGAAGATGAGTTACCCTTCGCAACAGGGTACATGGCTATCTTGGCAAGTGCAGGTGTCTCACCTGAAAAAATCTTCAATTCCATCTCCACATTAAACACGCCATTAGCTGTATCAGTTGAGGCTAAGGAAATTGTGCGGGACGTGAACCTGTTTGGTTTGGACATTATTTCTGCACTTGAAAAAACTGCTAAACAAACCCCTTCAAGCATGCTAAAAGATACATTGGAAGGAATAATTTCAACTATTCATTCAGGAAGCAGCCTTTCAGTCTATCTACGTGAAAGATTCCGAAGGGCAAGCAGCAACAAAAAATTACGGCTAAAAAAGTATGCAGATAACTTGTCGTTGCTCTCCGAAGTTTACGTGGCTTTGTTTCTGACTGCCCCCTTGTTATTGGCGATAATGGTTTCGATTATGTCGGTTTTAGGAGGCGGATTTGGCTCGCTTGGTCCAGATTTAACGCTTATCCTGCTCACTTACTTTGTGATTCCCATCGGCACAGTGCTGTTTCTGCTTGTGCTAGATATGTCATCACCTAAATGGTAGAGAAAAATGCCAAAAATAAAAAGCACCACAAAAAAAATCGTGATTGCCGCATCAGTTATTGCAGCGGTAGCTACGGTTGCGGTAGGTTACTTGTTTGTTGGTGCAACTTTGGCTTTAGATGACTTTTTTGTTTTAGCAATCACCATAGCGCTTTTGCCCATCTCAATTGTTGAGTACATAAACACTAAATGGCAAAATTCAATCGATGAACACTTACCTGACCTGTTTAGAAGCATAGTCCAAGCCCAACAAACAGGCATGACCCTGCCAGCAGCACTTGAAGACGCAGCAAAACGCAATTACGGTCCATTAAGCAAAGAACTCAAAAAGATGACGATTCAAATGTCATGGGGACTCAGCTTTGAAGAGGCATTTTTAGCGTTTGGACAACGGGTAGGAACAAAGTTAACCCAACGAGTTATCCCAGTAATCATTGAAGCCAGCAAATCAGGTGGAAACCTAGAAAAAGTCTTTGACCCCATGGGCAAATTCATACAGTCAACCATCACAATGGAAAAAGAACGCAGAGGACAAACCAGACCCTACATCGCCATCATCTACATTGCAGTTTTAGTGTTTGTCTTCACAATCGGCATCCTATTCAAAACATTCTTTATGGAAACAAACGGGGACTCACTGTTCACAGTTCAAATGCCTCTTAACGTTCTAGAGCAGTCTTTCCTGAGGCTAACTGTAGTCCAAGGTCTCTTCGGAGGATTAGTGGCTGGAAAAATGGGCGAAGGCTCGTTAGGTGCAGGATTAAAACATAGCGTAGTGTTAGTGGTTGTAGGGTACCTAGCGTTAAAACTATTACTTTAGGAGAAATAAAATGAAAAAACTCTCACGTCTAATCCGTGATAAACGTGCCATTTCGGCGGTGCTCAGTCACCTGTTACTTACGGTGATTGCTGTCGCGGTTATGTCAGGAGTTATCTCAGCAGCATATGTTATCACAAGCAACTTACGAGATAACATGGGAGAACGCTTCGTTGTTGAGGATGTTTGGTTTAACAGCCAAACAGGCACAGTGGATATTTACGTGAACAACATCGGCAGGTCTAACCTTGAAATCTCAAACGTGTACATCAACCATATCCGATGTGAAATTTTAACACCTCTTAGCTTAGAGATGGAATCAAGCGATTGGTTATCAGTCACTTATCAATGGAATTCAGGACAAACATACGATATCAACATTGTAACGAGTCGAGGAACACATATTGAAGACTATTACAAGGCACCTTAAAGCATTCAAGCAAAATAGGCGCGGCATCAGCACTGTTATAGTGGTAATGCTAAGTTTAGCTTTACTGGTGACTGTGGTTGGTAACACGGTGCTTTGGAGTTATCAGATGAACCAATTTGACCTAGACCGAATACATGAAAACGTCAACATACAATCAGCTAATGCTTCATTGATTGACTGGTATCAAACCCCCCTAAGTTACGCTTTAGGCAGTCAAACCACACTAATTAACGGAACAATTGCAAACCTTACATCGCCAGACCAAAGTTACATGATTCTTCAAAGTGGCGAATCAAGCTTACAAGACACATACCCAATATCAAATGAAGCCTCAGACGTGGATTCTTCCCCAAACACTGGACTACAATCAAACTTTACTGCTCAACAGTATGGTCCTGACGGCATATTAGATGAACTGTCTGAAGTTGGAATTGGCGGCTTTAACTCACAGAACTGGGTTGATACGTCTTCTGCGGTAGTTGGGAGCCAAAGTAACTTTGCAGCTCAACAAGCCTCCGATTCAACTTATGACACATTAAAAGAAGCACAGGTTAGCGGAGATGTAACCTTTGGAAACACCGCAGAAGGTAAATCTTACGTTTCAATCCCAAACAATAGACTATTCGGTCAAGCTTTCACTTCAGGACCAACCGAGACCACCATAAAAAGCGTGTCCTTCTACGGAGAACATTCCGCCGCAAACAAGCAAGCCAAAGTTGTTATAGTTCAAAAAAGCACTTTTAGAATCATAGAAAACGGCATTTCAAACCCAGTAACAGTTAGCAAAACCCTTCAGTGGCACAAAGCAACTTTTCCAGTTGAACCAAAAATCGAACCCAACACAGATTACATCCTTATGGTTGTAACAAGCCATAGCACCCTTTACTTATACTACACAAGCGCAACAGAAGGTTCAGAGTACATTGACGAAACAAACAGTTACGCAAAACCCCGTGACCCCGCCGACGCAAAAACAGGAACCCATCAGTACAGCATTTACGCAACAACCTCACAAACAAGCAGCTACCAAATAGACATCCAAGAACACTGGGAAAAAGCCGTTTACACATGTGCAAACGAGCAGTTATGTGTAAGAACAGGCGAAATGAGCTCAGAAGCACTGATGTTGCAAGCGTGGGATGGCTCTTCATGGCAAACGGTTTCATCAAGTCTAAAAGCTGACACATGGAACAATTTCTCAGTCACAAAGTATCTCACATCAGCCTCCTTCTCAATTAGGTTCACAGATGGTTCCCAGTCAGGTGACAACACACAAGATTCATGGCAAATAGAAAGCACACTGCTCCACACATGGGACAGCGCCAGTCAACCCATAAACATTGAAGAACAATTCACAAACATAGATTACACTAAACAAAACGAGCAACTTTGCATATACACTGGAAGCTGGAGCCATGGGGCAAGCTTAGCAGTTCAAGTTTGGAACGGCACCTGGAACACAGTTATTGCCTCTTTAGCGCCAAACAGCTGGAACAACGTGTCAGTCAGCAGTTATTTGACCACAAGCGACCTTACAATTCGGTTTTTAAGCACAGAAAGTGGGTCAAGCTTAAACAGTTGGCAAATAGACACTGTTCTTCTTAACACTTGGTCAATTGGCTACGTAACACAGGTGGAGTTTACTGGTTCTGATTACAGCAGTTCAAACGTTATTCCATGGCTGGAAATTGATTGGGCAACCGCCATAGCATTCAACACTAGCTCAGTTAGCGTCAACCTTCAACTCTTCAATTACTCATCGGGAACATACCAAACCGGTGGAGATGGCTACTTAGCGTACACTTCAAATTCTACACCAAACACCAGCGATGATAAAAGCCAAATAATAACTTTTGAAACAGATGACTTCCGCGATTCCGAAGGCGTCTGGAAACTAAAACTGGTGGGCTTTACAGGTTCCCCGTTTACTATGCAAGTTGATTATGTACAGATGCACCAGAATACGCCGCCAGGAATCCTGATGTCTCTAAAAAATGAGGGTTCTTTAACCATGCATATTGTTGCAGTCTGGACAGATACTGCCACAGTTCACCAGCGATTTGATCAAGATGAATATCTTAACGCTGGAGAAACAAGCATGTTCTTTTTTGAAGACCTGCCGTACCCTTCACCACAAGGAGTAATTAAAGTGGTTACTGAAAGAGGAAACTTGGCAGTGTACTCCTAAAACCTTGTTTAAGCTGAAAAAGAAGAATTAGATGTTTTGTTTAACCTGAGTTAGAGCTTCTTCAAGGTTTTTAGCTTCAATAGTAACAATCTTGTAGAGTTCAGCCATTTTCTTTGCGTTCTCACTTAGCTTGGGAATAGCCACCAAGCAGGCTTTTTCGGGGGAGACATCAAAAATCTTTGCGAAAAGAGAAATCACGGGCTGCTCTGAAACCGCTGTGTCGCTTGTCGCTATATCCACTACGATTTTTCTTTGTGGGTCTTTATTATATGCCACTATGCTGAAGGCATGTTTTGCACCTGATTTTCCTAAAACGAAAGGTTCATCCTCAATTGTTAATCCTTGATTAAGTAAAGAGTGCTGTATTGAAGTAGTCAAGAACCAACTCAGTGAAGAATTGTTTTTTATGTCCTCTTTAAGCGAATAAGAGTAAGCATCTTCAATAACTGCATCTTCAAAAGTGGATGTAGTGTGGCAGTTGCGGCAAAAGTTTTCTGTCACTGGAACATCAAAGTTTTTTCCGCAGTCTTTGCAGTTACACCAGACGCCGGCTTTGCGGTAATCTGAATCAACCACTTTTAGGTTGTCATGGCATTTTGGACAGACCAGGCTTTCATTTGTGCGGAAGTTCTTTTCCACATCCATGTAGCCACATTTTATGTGTTCGATAAGTGAGCTTCGCTCTATGTTAAATGATTTACAGAATGGGCAACAGTAACGGAAAGTGATGGATAATGAGTGGCAGTTTGGGCAATGAATTACTTTGTCGTAGGGTTTTCTTTCTAAGATTCCGTTTTCATATAGTTCGTTCAGGAAAGAAGCAACTTTTGTTGGGTCACAAAGGATGTTTTCAACCACGGGATAATAGTAGCCTAGTTTAGCATCAAAAACTGGCTCAAGCATTTTGAGTTCTCCACTCAAAAACTTACTTAACAGTAGTTGAACACAACTATCATTGTATAATGCTAAAGTTTTCTTTGCATTTTCACCCATGCGTTTGTCCAAACTTTAATTGTTAATTTTTGAGTAGATAATTTTGCAGACGTGTCTTTAAGCATTTCTTATTATTTAGTGCTATACCTTTAACTGTAATTTAATAATTAAGAATTCTGAATTCCAATCCAAAATTCACACACTATGTTAAAACAATAAAAGAAACAAAGAATAAAAACCTAACAAAGAGGATAACCATGGCAGAGCAAACTCGATTTGGACCCGCAGGAGTCCCACCTACCTTTCGGATTCTTAAAGCCAAACTATCAGATGTTCCTGCATTATTAAGAGAGGAAGGACTTGACGCTTTTGAGTATCAAGCAGTAAGATGGGGCGCTAAACCACAAATAAAACAGCAAGAAGCAGAAAAACTAGCTGTAGCGGCCAAAAAAAGCGATGTACGCCTGAGCATGCATGGCTCCTATTACATTAATTTGTCTGGGAAGGATGATGTGGTAGCAGCCAGCAAAGAACGGTTACTTGGAGCTGCAACTGCTGCTAATTGGATGGGCGCGTATGTTATGGTTTTTCATGTGGGCTTTTATGGACGATTCGAGAAAAGTTTCGCGTTCAATAACTGTCTCAAAGCATTAAAAGAAGTTAGTGCCCAAATGAGCAGTTTAGGTTTGAAAACTAAGCTTGGTCCTGAAACTATGGGCAGAAAATTTCAAGTGGGCTCACTTGACGAAATCATTACAATCTGCCGAGAAATAGAAAACACACAACTAGTTGTGGATTGGGGGCACCTGCATGCTCGGAACTTGGGCGGTTTTAAGAAAGTTGAAGACATGCGACAAGTTGCAATAAAAATTGAACAAGAGCTTGGAACTAAAGCGCTCCAGAACATGCATTGTCACTTTTCAAAAATAGAGTTCAACGCTCAAGGAGAACGTAGGCATCACATTTTAGATGAGAAACGTTATGGACCAGACTTTGAAATGCTTGCGGATGTTCTGTTGGAGTTTGGCATGCATCCTACAATGATTTGTGAATCACCAATCTTGGATATTGATGCCATAAAAATGAGAGACACTCTAAAAGAAGTGGCGGCAAGGAAAGCACAAAACAAAAATTAGCTTTTAACGCTATTGACTGAAAATATGAAACATTTTAATGGAAAATACAAAGAAAAAAGAAAGCTATGCTTTCTTTTCTAATGCCTTACGTAAAACGTCGGCCTTGTCAGTTTTTTCCCATGGGAAATCTGCATCGTCTCTGCCAAAGTGACCAAAGCAAGCGGTTTTCTTGTATATTGGTCTTAGCAGTTGCAGTTGGTCGATGATTCCTTTGGGTCTCATGTCAAAGTTTTGGTTAACCAACGCCAAGATTTCCTCATCAGGCAGTTTTCCTGTGCCAAAAGTGTTAACTAACACTGAGATTGGGTGGGCAACACCGATTGCGTAGCTGATTTGGGTTTCGCATTGGTCAGCTAAGCCTGCTGCAACGATGTTTTTGGCTATGTAACGTGCCATGTAACATCCGCTGCGGTCAACTTTGGATGGATCTTTGCCGCTAAAGCATCCGCCGCCGTGACTGCCTACACCACCATAAGTGTCTACGATGATTTTTCGTCCAGTTAATCCTGAGTCTGCAAGGGTTCCGCCGATAACAAATCTGCCTGTACCATTAATTACGTATTTAACGTCTTCAGCCAACATGTTTTCTGGAATAACACTTTTGATAACTTTCTCGATGATTTCGTTCTTTAATGTGGCTTCATCAATGCAGCCGTTGTTTTGAGCTGCAATAACCACTGTTTTGACACATTTTGGTTTCCCATTCTCATATTCGATTGTTACTTGGGATTTGCAGTCTGGACGCAAATAGGGCATGATTTTCTGTTTTCTTACATCAGCCAATCGTTTTACAAGTCTTTGCGCAAGAAGGATTGGCATGGGCATGAGCTCTTTTGTTTCGTTGGATGCGTACCCAAAAACCATTCCTTGGTCTCCAGCACCCTGCTCGTGACCCTCGGTTTCGGTTACACCCATGGAAATGTCTGGGGACTGCTCAGTGATGGATGTTAGAATGCCGCAGGTTTCCCAGTCTAAGCCATCTTTGGCATTGTCAAAGCCGATTTCTTTGAGTGTTTGACGTACAATGCATGGGTAATTTACGTTGACTTTAGTGGTTATTTGACCCGTAATAATTACTGTTCCCTGCATGACCAGGGTTTCGCAGTCTACACGTGCTTTTGGGTCAATGCTAAAGATTGCGTCAAGGACACTGTCAGAAATCTGGTCTGCAACCTTATCAGGGTGACCCTCGCCGACTGATTCAGAGGTAAACAAATATTTTCCGTCTCTTTTCATCCAAGAACCCTTCAATTTTAAACATGTTTGAAAAGTAAATACCCTGTGTACGTCTTAAAAGCCTTTCTCCTAAATACGAATAGAACAAATAATCAATCAACAACAACCTTGAAAAAACCATTTTAACCGTTAAAAAATAAGTTAATGCTGAAGTGTTATGAAAAAAATTATAAAATCAACCAATGCCCCAAAACCTGTCGGACCCTACAATCAGGCAGTGCAAGCAGGTAACTTTCTTTTTATTTCAGGACAAATAGCAATTCAACCTGAAACAGGCAAGATTCTTGTGGGGGATATTAAGCAGCAGACCAGTCAAGTTATTAAAAATGTTAAGGCTATACTGGAAATTGCAGGTTACGGTTTTAGTGACATTGTGCAGGTGCAGGTTTACCTTTCCTCGATGGCGTTATTTAGTGATTTTAATGTTGAATACGCAAAATATTTTGAGCAGGAACCCCCCGCACGTGTCACAGCAGGCGTTGAACTGATGCCAAATGCCCTTATAGAGATAGCAGTTACTGCTTACAAACAATAAATCCGCATTGGGAACCTTATACTTTAAAAAGCAATACATGCTTAAAATATGATAAGGGCAAGTTATGGCTATAATGCTAAAGAAACTAATCAGTGAGATAGCTGGGAAAAAAGCTCCTGGACCATCTACTACCTTTACAGTTTTTCACATTTTCTACGCCTTAGAGTTAATGGCTCAAAAACCATTGGGCAGAAATAAGATGGCAGAAAAACTCAATGTTGGAGATGGCGCGGTTAGAACCATAATTAGACGATTAAGAAAATACGAGCTAATTGAAACCACCAAAGAAGGTTGCACCCTATCAAAAAAAGGATTAGAAATTTGGCAACAGTTCGAACAGGTTTTTCCTAAACGCCTAAAAGTTGAAAAATCAGAACTTGCAACCTCAGATTACAACTATGCTTTCCTTGTTAAAGATGCCGGGCATAAAGTCAAATCAGGTATTGACCAGCGGGATGCAGCAATAATTGCGGGTGCCCAAAAAGCCATGATTATTGTTTTCAAAAATAACAACTTAAGCATCCAATCTGTAAGCAATAACATCGAAAAATTGTATCCTAAAGCTGCAAGCGAAATCCACCAAGACCTATCACCACAAGAAAACGATGTTATAATCATTGCCGGCGCAGAATCCGCAATGAAGGCTAAGCGGGGAGCATTTGCAGCAAGCTGGTCGCTTATCGATTAAGTTGTATATTTTTCGCCTTCCATCAAAATCCTCTCAAGCACCATGTTGAGGTTTGTCATGCCCGCGTTGGTTTTGGAGGAGATGGGACTGAGCAAAAATTTTAAGCCCAAACGGTTAATTGCCTGCATCATGTTTCTGCTAAAGAGAGCTTTTGTGCCTTGAAGTTTTTTATCAATCGCTTCTTCAAGAACCCTTGGATTAGACCAGCTGGTGATGGCTTCAAGTTCCTTTTTGGGAATCAAATCGCTTTTTGAAAGCAAATGAATCTGCGGCTGCAAAAACCTGTTAAAGACTGCAGCGGAAAGGAACATGTTTGAGACGTAATTTAGGGGGTTAACTGAGAAAACAGCGTCAAAGAGATAAACAAGCGCTTTAGGCTCCTTGGTTAACTCGTTTACTATGTATGGTCCACTCGCTCGGAAAGCAAACAACTCCATTTGACCAGGCGTATCTACAATCACTAAATCCGCATTTACCTCGTTTATGTCTCTGGTCAGGTTCTCGATTTCGTCAGCAATCAAATCCGCAGCCATAATCAAAGCCCCGTTTGGACCAAGATTGTACTTTTCCATCAAATCACCCACGTTAACGTAGTTTCGGACATCAACATCTGGTGAATAAGGCAGTTTTAGTGCGCCAGGATCCAAGTTAACGATGGCAACATCTTGTTTTGACATTTTTAGCCATTCACTAAATGATGCAGTGAAAAGAGATTTCCCTGACCCCGCGGTTCCAATTACAAACACAACTGGCAAGATTTTTCCCTGATAGTCAACGATTCTAATAAAGTAAATAACCTTTCCTGTTAAAAGAAAAAATAAACATTCACCCAAAAATGGGTGTTAAGAGTTTTGGATTACCTGCTCAGAAGAGGTTATGACTTCCTCAACAAGTTCTTGAAGTCCCTGCAGAACATTGGCAAGTTTTTGCCCTTTCTCAGTCAACGCATACTCTTTGGGTGTCTTTCTAACAAAAACCAGTTTTTTGCCCTTAAGGCCACGGAGGTACTTGTAGATTCTACGCATAGACAGTCCTGTTTCTTTGGCAATTTTTCCCGCGGAAATCCCAGTATCAGGGATTGCGTTGTAGACTTTTTCTTCTGTTTCAGTTAGGGTTTCTTTGTTTGGGTCACGTTTAGATTTAAAGAAGAACACGTAATCCCGCTCTGTTGGCGTAACGATTAAACCGACTTGCTTGAGCCGCTTTAAGGTGCGGGATGCTATTTTGGAAGAAAGTAAAGCTTCAATGGCTTCGAAAGTTTTTGGACCAGCAAGTAAAGCGTAAAGAATTGTTTCTTCGTTGCATTCTGAGTGGGCAGGCAGAACCTCTGCGAATTCTGGAAAATCCTCGATAACCTGTGTTAGGTGACCACCAAACGTTGTTGCATAGTATTGGTCACGTGCTTCAGTTGCTAAACCAACCGCCAATAAAGGATTCAGGTATTCCACGTTTATAGTATCTTGGCTGTGGATGTGCCCAGTTTTTTTAAGTTCCTGCTGTAGCTGGCTTACGGAATATCTGCCGTTAACGAGTGCTTTTAGAATGTGGAGGCGGGTTTCGTTTTTTAATACATTAAAGAGGTCTTTTATGTAGGTTGGGTTATTGATTGCAGAGCGCAGTTTCCTTAACTCATTTTTTAGTTTCCAAGTTTGACATCGGGTTATGCATTCAAGAGGCGAGGATGGTGAACAATTTTTGCATTCATCATTGAGGCTCTTGAGCATTGCCGACAGGTCATGATTTTTATCGCTCTTTTTTTGAGGCGATAAGACGTTCCCTATTTTGCGTCCCCCCATATCATGTGCCAAGGTGGGAAAGAGTGGAAGGCTGAATAGTGCCAGATTGTTGGTAACCACACCATGACACGTGTCATAAATATGTCATGCGTCATCTTTAAATAATTTTTCCCGCAAAATAGCAGGATTGAGGCTAAAACTTGCTACTACCCTGTGAAGTCGGAGTCAAAACGATTTTACCCGCCGTAAAGGCAATAATGGCACGGGTTATCGTTGAAAAGCATGGAATAAACGAGAACCAAACCGCTAAAATTTTGGGTCTATCACAATCAGCAGTCAGCAGATACATCACCCGAGACAGAGGCAACCTTATCGAGATAGAAAACGCAGCTGAAATCCAGCCTATCATCAACCAAATGGTCACCTACCTAATAAAAGAACCAGAAAAGAAAAAGGAAGTTATGAAACTCTTCTGTCAAGCCTGTCAAAAAATCCGACAAAAAGGGTTACTTTGCGAGTTATGCCAAAAAGAAATGCCTCAAGAATGGGCACAGTCCTGCAGTTTCTGTCAATAAATTTGGCTGTTAAGCTTTATTAAATCCAAAGCTCAGCAGTTTTTTGAGACAGCTATGTCACCTAAAGACGAGAACGCGGTACTTGACGTTATAGAAAAAGTCAGCAGAAGCGTAGTAAACATCAGCGCGGTAAAACTAGTCAACAACTTCTACCAAGCTGTTCCCGTCGGCGGAATGGGTTCAGGCACCATCATTGACTCCAAAGGATTAATCTTAACCAACAACCACGTGGTCGGCGGAGCAGAAAAAATCACAGTTACCCTCTGGAATAACAAGGTTTTAGAAGGCACAATCGCAGGTTCCTGTTCAGTGCATGACTTGGCAGTTATAAAAGTAAAATCCAAAGACCTGCCCGCAGCTACGCTTGGCAATTCAGACAAGCTACGGATGGGACAACGAGTTTACGCCATTGGCAATCCCTTTGGATTAACAGGTGGACCAAGTGTTACTTCAGGTGTGATAAGCGCAATTAACCGCACCATCGAATCCGACCGAGGACTCATAGAAAACCTTGTCCAAACTGATGCCTCAATTAACCCCGGCAACAGCGGCGGTCCTTTAGTGGATATTGAGGGAAACGTGATAGCCATAAACACTGCCATCATTCCCTTCGCTCAGGGCATCGGATTTGCCATCCCCATCAATTCAGCTAAAACCTGCACAAACGGCATAATCAACGAAGGCATAGCAAAACGACCCTGGATAGGCATTGTAGGGTTAAGTTTAACCCCTGAAATAGCACGCTACTACGACTTGCCAGTTAAGTATGGAGTTTTAGTTACTAAAATTGCTGAGGGAAGCCCAGCGGAAGCTGCCCAAATGCAGGCAGGTGACATAATTTTAGAGGTAGATAACCGAGAAATCACTCGCATAGATGATTTGGTTGCTGAAATTCATAAAAGAAAAATCGGCGATGACATAAACATTTTCGCGTTGCGAGATAGCAGGGAGCACTTTTTTGAATTAAACTTAAGCCAAGCACCATAAGGGGATAGTCATGAGCCAAAACCAGATAAAAGAAAGTCTAACCAAATACCAAACCATAGCCGTAGTCGGATTATCAGATAACCCAGCAAGAGACAGCTACAGAGTCAGCGGGTACATGCAAAACTGCGGTTACAAAATAATTCCCATTAACCCCTTTGTTGTGGAGGTTTTAGGAGAAAAAAGCTACAGAAGCCTCCTTGAAGTCCCAGCGGAAATCCAAAAAACCATCCAAATCGTGGACATTTTCAGAAAAGCCCAAGATGTACTGCCGATTGTAGAGCAAGTCGCCTTGCTAAAGGAGCGGTTGGGTGTTCCGTTTGTGGTTTGGATGCAAATGGGAATTGTTAACGAGCAGGCTGCGGAAGTTGCGGAAAAGTCTGGGTTGGTTGTTGTTATGGATAGGTGCTTGATGGTTGAGCACAGAAAAATGGTTAAACTCCGCCGAGCAGTAGCGAAGCAACCGTTGCGATTATAACGATTGTTAATGTTTCGTAGAGGGTTACTTTCCAGTTTATGCGAGTTTTCTTTGAGCGATACCGTGCAAGAAAGACTCCGACGATGACTGCAACCATTGACAGCGACAGGATTAGGTTAAAGGGTGCTATCTCTTCCAAAAACAGGTATGTTGAGATCGGGATTATTCCTGCCACAAACGTTGTCACACCACAAATGATTGCGGCGTAAATGTTTGAGCGTTGAATCTGTTTACCCAGTAGCGTGAAGAGTTTTTGAACCATTATCAGTGATTTATCGCGTTCTTTTTTGTCTGGTATGTCGCTTAAGCTGTAGTTCATCAAGTTCTGCAAAGTTAAAATGTCAGCAAAATCTTCGGTGATGCCGCCAAGTAGGAAACTGGAAAAGTTTGTTATGGCAACCGCGCTAAGAGTTAAGAAAGCAGCGAAAACCACTGTTTTAGGGTCACCTAAAAGAGCCGCACTACCCGTTAATGTCGCTATAAACGCTGAAAGAATCACAACCAAACTGGTTATGGAACCATCCACTAATCCAGCCACTACTTCCATAATTGGCTCTTTTTTCAGAAGCAAGCTTTCCCATTCCTTGCCTAGTTTTTGTCCTTGCGGGGTTAGCTGGATGTATCTGCCTTGATGCTGAAGTAGCCCTTCACCATCCATCTCGGCTAGTGCCTTGTCTAGCTCAGTCATTTCTATGCAGGAGCTGGCGCAGACTTTATCGAGTCTTTTTTTAAGAAGAGGTTTTGTAATTTTAGCTTTGTTGCTCAGATTTAATAAGACAACTATTCTAATAACATCGGGTAATTCTTGGACTTCAAACGACACTTAACAAGCACCGTTAACTTCAACAAAAAAGTCTATTGCAAGACTAATAACTTTTGTGTACGCAACAAGACAAATTATCATGTCAAATTGATTCTACAACTCTGGAGAAATTGTGGCAGAAAACATTCAAATCCTCAAAGAAAAAGTCAGGCTTTTGGTTGCTTGCATCAAGGTCAGCTTTAGTGCTGAAAGGAGAAGAGACAAAAACCGTTTTAAAACCCATCTCCAAAGCACCTTTAATGTCCTCCATGGGGCTGTCACCGATAAAAACTGCTTCCTGCGGAGTCACCCCAAGCTTGCTGAGAGCCATATTGAAAATGTTTGGACTAGGTTTTCTCCAGCCACAATCATGAGAAACCACAACTAAACTGAAAAAGCGGTGTATGCCAAACTTTCGAAGGCTCCAATGAATCACTGGGGCGTAAGTGAAGTTTGAGATTAACGCAACCTTGCAGTGCGCTGATGCCAGTTTAAGCAGTTCTTTTGCACCTTCTCGCAGTTCAAGAGAGTCAATGAAATCTTTGAAAAAAATGTTTAGCGCTACTTTTATTTTGGCATCGTCCACGCTGGTGTGGTAGCCTAAACTATTGAGGGTTTCTGAAACCCAAACCGCGTTAGTGACTTCACGGAACTGCCCATAACGCACCAGCCGAAACTTTTCGTGTGATGCCTTGTAGGCTTTCAAAAATTTTTCTTGCTCAACATCAAAGCCCTCAGCAACCAGTGCCTTGTGCAGGGTTAACATTGAATGGTTCATGGAGTAATTTTTGGGGTACACCAGTGTGCCGATGTAATCGAAAATTATGGCTTTACAAACCATCATGTTTCCCTTGTTTGAGAATTACTGTGCGGGTTATCTGCATAACTTTTTTGCCCACCGCGGTCTCTAAAAGCTGGGAAGGCTTACCGATAGTATCTTCAACTGCTGAGTCAAAACCGACTTCCCCAAGAAAACGCAGGTTCAACTGAGCAGTTTCCTGCTGGATGCTCGGTGAAGTGCCTTGTTTCATATTTTCGATTACACCTATAAACTGGGCTTTTTGTTCGCAAAGCAGGCTTACCTGTTTTTTGACGGTTTCAAAGGCAAGCAGGGATTGAGTGGTTATTATTAGGAATTCGATGCGTTTAATGAATCTGATGAGGTCAAGAAGGATATCGCCGATGCCAGGGGGGGTGTCGATGATGAGAAAATCTAGTTTTCCCCATTGTGTGACAGCTAAAAGCTCAATTAGAGCGTTGGAAACGTCTGTACCTCTTAGTGGGGCAGGGTTGTCGCCTGAAAAATAGATAAGTGACATGAACTTGATTCCGCTTGTTGTTGGCGGAATTAGACCTTTTTCTTCTATGGGTTGAAGATTTTTGGCACCCAATATTACATGAGTTGAGGGGCTGGTGAAGTCTAAATCAAACAATCCAACAGTGCAACCCTGCTTAACCAAAGATAATGCAAGGGTTGTTGCTATCATGCTTTTCCCGACGCCGCCTTTACCGCTTGAAACCGCAATAATTCTGCTTATCCCCGATAAACGTTGGCTAATCACGCTTGTTCGTGGGTCAAGCATTATTGTTTAACCCCTTTCACACTTTCAAGCCAAACCCCGCGCCCTTTCACGATTTCAAAATCAGGGCTACCGCATTTTGGACATTTTATGAAGGTGTGTGCGACTTCGGGAACAAAATGTATTGCTTCGGCAGTATTTTTATCAAGCTTAGCTTGGCTAAACTGCCACGTGTTACCACAAACTTGGCATTTGAGGGCTGTTTTAGCCTTTAAAATGTGAAAATGTGCTGATTTTAGGCTTTCAGGTTTAAGATGTGAAAAAGCAAACCGTAGAATTCCCGCTTCAACCTGCTGCATCTCGCCAATCCGCACAGTCACATCCGTGACTTCTGCAAGATTTTCGTCTCTTGCAACCTTGACGGCGGTGGCGATTATCGATTCAGCTAAAGCCCATTCATGCATAAAAAGCCTATCACTCGCGAATAATTTAAAAATTTGCATCTCGCAAGTCAAAACTGTTGCTCTATTAGGTACAGGTCAATTTTTGGCTTGAAAAGTCGCCATTAAGAGCTTCCCCTCTTAGGTTTTCTGTAGACCCCTCTATGGTTTCTGCATTGAATTTCTATTTGGAGCCTAATAGAAATGCTGATTAACAACCGCTGTGACCGCAACAATTTAATAATTAAGCCTTCAACCTTCTAAACAGTAACAGAAGGGCGCACTTATTGTCGATAAACGAGAATTTAGAGAAACTTTCCAACGCCTGCGGAATAACAGGCAGAGAAAACCAAGTCAAAGACCTAATGGTTCAACTTTTAAAACCTTACGTTGACGAGGTTAAAGTTGACAGAATGGAAAACGTGATTGCCATAAAACAAGGCAACCAGAAATCACCCAAAATCATGATAGCAGCCCACATGGACGAAGTGGGGTTAATGGTAAAAAACATCACCAAAGACGGCTTCATCCAATTCGCAAAAATGGGCGGAATAGACGACCGCATCCTACCAGCCCAAAAAGTTGTCATACACACAAAAAAAGGTCCACTTCAAGGCATCATCGGCTCCAAGCCACCCCACATCCAAAAAGAAGAGGAACGCAAAAAAATCATCACCTACGATGACCTCTTCATTGACGCAGGCGCCGAAAACAAAGAGGACGCGGGCAAAATGGGAATCACTATTGGAGACCCAATTGCCTTTGACATAAAATATGCCCAAATAAACAAAGACGCCGTTACAGGAAAAGCCTTTGACAACCGTGCAGGATGCGCAGCCATGATTGAAACCATGAAACTACTGCAAAAAACAGATTGCACAGTTTGCGCAGTTGGCACAGTTCAAGAAGAAGTTGGCTTACGAGGAGCAGCAGGAGCAACTTTCGGCGTTGACCCAGACATCGCACTGGCGCTAGATGTTACTGTTGCAGGGGATGTTCCGGGCGTACGCGAGTTTGATACACCCATAAAAATCGGTAAAGGTCCTGCGGTTACGATTTCTGATTCGGGTTTGATTGCGAATCCTAAAATTTTGCGTTGGCTAATTGACACAGCACAGGAAGAAAAAATACCCTTCCAGCTTGAAGCAGGATTACCAGGCAGCACTGACGCGGCAAGAATCACCATAACCCGTCAAGGAATCCCCTGCGGAAGCATCGCAATTCCCGCACGTTACATTCACAGCCCAGTAGGAATGGTTAGCCTCAAAGATGTAGAATCTGCGGCTAAACTCACAGCGGCATCAATCAAAAACACAACCCAATACTTCTAAACAAGCTCTCCTTCCTTTTTTAGGCAAAAAGCATTTTAAAACAAAGCAATCCCCTATACAGTGGTAAGTTATGTCTAAACCTGATAAATTCGCTGGCAAATTCGAGTTTCTTGAACACACTGCAGATGCTTACATTAGAGCATTTGGAAAAAACATGTCCCAAGCCTACGAGAACGCGGCGTTGGCTATGTTTGAAACCATGACGGATACAGATAAAATTGTGCAGACTGTGCAGGAGACTTTGGAGGTTGAAGCTGAAGACCAGTATGCATTGCTGTATAATTGGCTGGAGGCTTTGCTGGTGAAGTTTGAAACCGAAGACATGCTTTTTTCAAAGTTCAAAATCAGCAAATGGAACGAGACTGCGGAAGGTTTCTCGTTTAAAGCGACGGTGTGGGGTGAAAAGTTTGATGAGAAAAAGCACCCGCAGAAAGTAGCCATTAAGGCTCCGACGTATCATCGAATGGTTGTAATAAGAGAAAAAGAAAATGTATTATTGGAGTTTATTTTGGATATTTAAGAAATGTTCAACTGCTTGAGTTGAACAACTAAGTCTTCAACGATTGGTTCTGGCGGCTGATCCAACGATTTAGTGACTGCAATGACGAAGGGGATTTTTTGTTCTTTAAAGTACTCAACCAACGGTTTTGTCTGATTTGCATAAACCTGCAGTCGGTTTTTGATGACTTCTTCAGTATCATCTGCGCGTTGATAAAGTGGTCCACCACATTTGTCACATACACCTTCAACTTTGGGCTTTAGAAATTTGACGTTGTAGACTGCACCACAGTTCTTACATTGCCTACGGGAGGTTAATCTTTCAATGATTATCCAGTCGGGCACGTCAAGCTGAATTACCACATCTAATTTTGTGATTTGTGCAAGACTTTTTGTTTGTTCAATCGTGCGTGGGTAACCGTCCAGCATGAAGCCTTTGCCTTCGGGAATCTTACTTAGGCGGTCCTTTAAAACTTCAGTAACGACACTGTCAGGAACTAAAGCGCCTTTCTCAACAAAACTCCTTACTTTCATGCCAAGTTCGGAGTCACCTTTAATTAATTCACGGAAAATATCGCCTGTAGAAATAACGTCCAGGTTAAATTTTGTTTGAAGTCTTGAGGAGTATGTGCCTTTTCCAGCGCCTGGAGCTCCAAAGATAATTGCTTTCAAACTCTGTTACTCTCCTGTTTAGACTTCATTTCAGCAGTGCAGCATATTAAAGTTTTATGTGTATCAGCCTTTGGGAAATGTTTATGACATAAAAGTCTCAATTGTTTGGAGGCGAAACTATTTGCACACTAAACAAATCGGCAAAAACCTCTACCTGGTTGACCAGCAAACAGGCGGTTATCCAAACCTCATCTGCAGCTACATAATCAAAGCAGACTACACTGTCCTTGTCGAGTCAGGACCAACAAACTCTATACCGCAGTTACTATCGGGATTAAAAGAGTTGGGTGTCCCATTTGATGAAATAAAATATGTCGCAGTAACCCACATTCACCTTGACCACGGCGGCGGAACAGGCACCCTACTAAAACACCTGCCAAACGCAAAAGTCATCGTTCACCCCCGCGGAGCACCCCACATGATTAATCCAGAACGTCTCTGGCCATCTTCACAGTCCGTTTTAGGGTATGTAAGCGAAATTTTTGGCAAACCCGAATCCGTACCCCAAGAACGAATTTTACCATTAACCGAGGGCACCCTTGATCTAGGCAAAGGCGAAACCCTCAAAGTTTTTGAGACACTGGGGCACGCATCGCACAATTTGAGTTTTCTTGAATCATTCAACGAAGGAGTTTTTCCAGGTGACGCCGCGGGCACGTATTTCCCAGAGTTTGATGTTGCGGTTCCAACCACGCCGCCGCCTTTCCGTTTAGAATCAGCCCTGAACTCGCTTGACAAACTCATCAGCCTAAACCCCACCGCGCTCTACTACAGTCACTTTGGCAAAGCGGACAATCCGATTCGACGCTTAAAAGACTACAAGACACAACTGCAACTCTGGGCAGACATCGCCATTGATGGCGTAGCGAAAAACCAGAGCAATCAAGAAATTCGTGACCGCATAATTGCTAAAGACAAAGCACTCAATCAGGTAGCTGATTTTGTAAAGACACACCGTGTTTATTCGGTCACTGTTTTGGATAATTGCATCCGAGGCTTTGTTGAGTATGCAAAGAGCAAACAGGCAAACACGGGTTCATAACCTTTTATAACACCATTATTCTTTTGTTTGAAAGGTGAATATTTTGGGCGAAAACAAAAACAGAGCAGACCCAGAGAAGGTTCCACTACAAAAAATCAACGATTACATGTGGCAAATCCCCAAGTACAAGTCCGAGATGCGTGTTCCAGGCATGATATTTGCAAATGAGGCATTACTGGAAAAAATGCAGACAGACCGTACACTGTGGCAATGCAGTAATGTCGCGCAGCTTCCAGGCATCTACAAGCATGCAGTTACATTGCCTGATGGACATGAAGGGTACGGTTTTCCAATTGGAGGCGTCGCCGCTACCGATTATGAGAAGGGAGTTATCAGTCCTGGTGGTGTGGGCTATGACATTAACTGTGGCGTCAGATTACTATCTACTAATCTTTCCGAGAAGGATGTGCACCCAAAACTCTCCTCGTTAGCTGAAGCGATTTTCCGCAATGTCCCATCGGGATTGGGTAGCAGGCGTAAAGACTTCAGAGTATCAATGAATGACTTAGACAAATTGGTTCTTGAAGGCGTCCAATGGCTAATCGACCAAGGTTTAGGATGGAGCCAAGACGCTAAACACTGTGAAGAACAAGGGTTTATGGCAAATGGCAACCCTGACAAGGTTTCCAGAACCGCTAAAAACCGCGGCTTAACACAACTTGGCACGTTGGGCTCAGGAAATCATTTTTTAGAAATCCAAAAAGTAGACAAAATCTTCAACCCCCAAACCGCCAAAACCTTCGGTTTAACCCATGAAGGACAAGTAATGGTTATGATTCATTGCGGTTCACGAGGCTATGGACACCAAGTCTGCAGCGATTACCTACGCGTTATGGAGCATGCCTCACAAAAGTACAAAATAGCCCTGCCAGACCGTGAACTTGCCTGTGCACCAGGAAACAGCAGTGAAGCACGGGACTATTTTGAGGCGATGTGCTGCGCAGTCAATTACGCGTTTGCTAACCGCCAAGCCATCATGCATTGGGTAAGGCAGAGCTTCCAAGAAGTTTTCCACTCTGACCCCGAAAAATTCGGTTTAAACCTCGTATATGATGTGGCTCACAATATTGCCAAGATTGAAACTCACACAGTAGATGAGCAAGGCACAAAACGTAAGGTTTGGGTTCACCGTAAAGGTGCAACACGCGCGTTCCCAGCAGGTCACCCAGATGTTCCAGAGGATTACCGCAGCCAAGGACAACCCGTGCTTATTCCAGGCAGTATGGGAACCAGCAGTTGGGTACTGGTTGGTGGTCAGAAAGCTATGGATTTAACTTTTGGCTCCACCGCACATGGCGCAGGCAGAATGATGAGTCGCAGTGCAGCTAAGCGTCAGTATTGGGGCGGCGACATCAAGACAGGTTTGGAGAAGCGGGGGATTGCTGTGCGTGCTGCAAGCGCGTCGGTTTTGGCTGAGGAAGCGGACCCAGCTTATAAGAATGTTGATGTGGTTGCTGACGTTAGCGACAAAGTGGGCATTGCAACTAAGGTTGCCCGTTTAGTGCCTGTTGCAGTCGTTAAAGGCTAGCAACTGCCTCTTTTTTTGGGGTTAGTTCCTAAAGATTAGGGGAAGTGTATATCTGAAAGATTGAATAAGTCAATACAATAAACCATAGACAACCCCGCAAACGCAGAGAGAAAATGTCTTGGCTGATGACGGAATCAGAGTACGCTATTCAGGCTTAATAATATTCACTGCTCAAATGATTAGCGTAGCCACGGGATTAGCGTTCACCCTGCTACTCACCCGAAACATGACAACACAGGGGTTTAGTGACTGGTCATTTATTTACACTGCCATTGGACCCTTCCTTTTCTTAACAGGTGTCTTTCCATTTTGGACAACACGGTTTGTTGCAAGAAGAAAAGAAAACAGCATCAAAACGGGTTTAGCTGCAAACCTTATCCTTGGAGTAGCCGCAACAGTGGGGTACTGCGTGTTTCTCCCAATATATTTTGGAACATTCAATGTTAACCCGGGGCTTTTTGATATTTTCCTATTTGCAAGCCTTCTGATTTTAACTTCATATGTGACTATAATGCTAGAAAGCTGCTTACGCTCTGTTAAGCCGCAAACTACAGGATATGGCTTACTGGTTCATGAAATCATAAAAGTTACCATTGCATATACGGTGTTTTTCCTCTTCATTAAAGGGGAACCAGCTGCAGTAATTGATTCTCACACGCTGTTTTCAGGAGCCATGGCAAGTTTACTGATAGCTGTCTTTGTCCAGATAGCCTACTACATGTGGCTCTTAAGAGATGCACTTAAAGAAAAAATCCGATTTGCATACTTGGTTGAATGGCTAAAGGGTTCAGCGGTTTTTGTTTACAGCACAATTGGAACACAAATCTTGTCACTACAGGCATTCATGATTTATGCAGTTAACAAGGATTCACTGGGACATTACACTGCTGCAAGCATGTTCATTAACGTGGTTGCTTATGCAACTTCCCTATCATTTGCCTTGTACCCAAAACTGTTGTCAAACAATTGTGAAGACAAGCATGTTGTAACATCCTTTTCGACAACGATGATGATGGCGATTCCTTTAGCGACGGTGGTGATTTCAATGTCAAAATCGTTACTAACAGTTTTAAACGTAAATTATGTAGAATCATGGCCAGTGCTTATCATGCTAACAGTTGCTACTGTACTATCGCTGGTAAGTACATTTTACATCAACTACTTGACAGGCGTGGAAAGTTTTGATATTGGCGGAAAAATATCGCTCAGAGAACTATTGAAAAGCAAAATTTTCAAGGCGTTATCGCTTACGTATCTTCAAGCAGGCATAACAATCCCGTTAACTTTCATTGCCATTACGATGTTTCCAATTAGCAATCCTGTTGTGGTAGCGGAGTATGTTGGGGTTATAGCAATAATCATGAATGTGGTTAACTTGATTGTAAGTTACTGGCTAGTTCACAAATACGCAGGCAAAGTATTCATCAACATGAAAGACATAGCAAAATATCTAGCTGTCGGCGTTGTAATGGGAGCTACACTATTCTTACTGCCTGAAACAACAACACTTGTCTTTACTTTACTTAAAGCATCTTTAGGAGCAGGAATCTACTTTGGACTGCTACTGCTAATTGATGAGCAAGCTCGACACATGGTAAAACTGGTATTTGTGGAGATAAAGCAGATTCTGAGAATGAAACCAAAAAACCCAATCTAAACGTGGAAACCTAAATTTTTAGAGGACAAATTAATATTTCAACAAAAGTATATTGCTTTAGCAAATTTTGCCAGCCAAACACGTGTGGTCGTGAAAAAAAATAAAAGATGAATGCGGAATTTGCCACAGAGTAATCCAAACCTCATACATGCGAAAGTGCGAACGATGCAAACACATGTTCTGTCAAGACTGCATGGTACCCGACGTTTCAACAGGCGACTACAACGCTATGCTTTGCCTGAACTGTGCCAGACGAGTTGTTTCTCCAACCCCAAAATCAAAGTACAGCGGACTTGCAAACCACCTAAAATTCAGGGCAGCCTTTACAGACACTGTGAAGCTTACATTTGCAAGAATTGATGGATTGATAGGTAGCAATTTGCCGATGGAAGCTTATCGTGAGGTGGCATGGTGGAGCAATACTGCAAGAAACACGCATACTAAGGCATGGTTGGATGTTGGCTGGGAGGTACAGGAAGTCAATCCTAAAGAGGGCATGGTTGTTTTCAAAAAAGTCAAAGATGTACCCTTCAAGAAGGTAAAACGTGCAAAAAAAGAAAAAGATAAACCCTTCACGCCTGTACCAGCCCGATTGCCTAAACGTAAGGTTCCGTCTAAAACTAAAGTGTCAAAGCTGTATGCTAGAATCAAAAATTTGGAGCGCCAAAAAGCGATGGCTCATGGGCAAATTAGGGGTTTGAAGTCGTCAGTGTACCAGAAAAAACTCTACAAGCAAAATCAGAAACCCAAAAACAACTGAGTTGCCTTAAGGCTAAATTGTGGGTGGTGGAGGTGGCGGTTGTGTGGAACGGGTTTTTGAGACAGCCACAGCAACAATTACTATTACAACAATAAAGATTAAGCCGATTTCTAAGATGAACATGCCTAAATCATCCATAAAAGAAAAGAAAAAGTCGTCAGGTTCGCTTGTTGTGTCTTGGGGATGAGTGTTTGTTGGTTGTGTTGTTGAGGTGCCTGTTGGTTCTGCTGTCGGTAGGGGTTCATCTGTTGGTTGAATTTGGATGTTTGGTTCATACTGCTGGTTTTCATATATTGGGTAAATGTGGGCTTTTTCACCTATGTAATCGTCGGGTAATTCGCCGATTTCAAAACCGTTACCTGTAGTTTCACAGTAGTAATATCTGTTGTCGCTTCCAGTTGGATACGTCCAGTAGTACCCTTCAAGTGTGTCCTCTCCTAGCACTCCAACCGCGTAGTGTCCCTCGGGATTAATGAAGACAACACCGTAACCCATCTGTTTGACAATTGTAGCAAAAAGAATAGAGGTATCCTCGCAGTCTCCGCCATTATCCACCAAAGTCTCTATAGGAAATCTGGGGTACTCATCCCATAGAGTGGTTACATCGTCTGAAGTGTAGGGTAAACTTTGCACAAAAGCCAGAGCAAAACTGACCTTTTCATATTCTGAGAAACCATTCTCATCGGAGATTTGGGTTAATTTGTCAGTTAAGGATTGGATGTAACTGTCATGTGTTGTGACCAGAAAACCATAGCCTTGAATGCCGTTTTGAATGCGTGTATATTCGGAAACGGATTTGTAGGCGTCATATAATGCTTTGGGAATATCTAGATTCCAAGTCCAGTAACCTTGATAATTCCAAGAGTAAGTCATGTGATAATAATCGCTACTTTGAGCATAAACAATTTGAAAAGTAGCAGCTACGCTGATTAGCAAAGTTAAAGTTAACAAAAAGGCAAGTGTGGCTTTACCATAATTACCTATGATGTGTCTGCTCATTAGTTATCTTCATTAAAATTGGCACACCTAAATATTAATACCTAATCCCAAAATTAACAATTTTGTATTTGCAAGTTATCTTATGGGCACTGTACCCTGCTGTATAATCCGCTCAAATAGTATACGCTGCATAAGAGGCAACCCTGGAATCTTCAAAGTCAACCCTACACTTTTAGAATCGTCAGTTAAGTCAGGTATAAACAGGAATGCTTCCTTGTCATCCACAAGTATAAGACTGGATTTCTTTGCCAAGATTGCCGTAATCATTCTTCGGAAAGCCTCTGTTAGGTCATCAGTAGGACCTGCGATATTTGATATGGGCGTTGTTTTTCTAAACTCGATAAACTCTTCGCTCTTCAATCGTTCGTCTAAACGCTGACTACCATTAACTACACAAACAGCACTGACATACACATTTTTTTGAATCATTGATTTTAGAATGGAACTTGTGGCAAGCATTAAATTAAGAGGATACTGCTCAACCATGATAACACGTTTTTTAGCTGAAGCAACAGTGAGTGCTGCCCTTCTGCGTACAGCAGTCATTCCCCGAACTACCCAAACCACATCCTCAGCAGTGCTTTTTTCGGTCTGCTGCATTTCGGCAAGAATCCTATTAGCATCATCCGCTGCGTTTAGGTAAGAATTTCGCATGCGGTCTACGAGAATGTTGGGTGATAAAGCGTTGTAGATTACGGGTCTTCCACTTTGGAATTCGACAGCGCCCATTGCTATGAGCTGTTCTAGTATTTCGTAGATTTTTGTTCGGGGTACGGTGGAAGTTCGTTGTATTTCTGTTACGCTTGATGGTCCTAGTGATGCTAGTGCTGAGTAGACTTTGGCTTGGTAGTTGCTCATGCCTAGTTTGCAGAGTGCATGGATTAGTTTGTCTTGCTGTTCTTGGCTCAATTTTGTCACTCCAAAAGTAACAACAAATCTATAAGATACTGGGGCATATATCCGTTGGGGCAAGTGAGGTAACTTGGCAAACAACCTGGAAGTAGCCATCGAAACTTCAAACCTAACCAAAATCTACAAAGAAGGACAAATCCACGCAGTAAACGGATTAAACCTCAAAATAAAACAAGGCGAAATCTACGCCTTAATCGGCGCCAACGGCTCAGGAAAAACCACAACCATCAACATGATAACAGGCAGCCTCTACCCAACATCAGGCAAAATCAAAGTCTTAGGCTACGAAATGCCCAAACAACGCCGAGCCATAGCAAGCCAAATTGGAGTTGCCCCACAAGAATACGCAATCTACAACGACCTAACAGTCGAGCAGAACCTTTGGTTTTTCGCAAAACTCTACCAGATGAAACGCAGCCAATTCGAAACGCGGCTAAATGAGCTTTTACCGATTCTGCGATTAGACGAAAAAAGAAAAACTACGATTTCCAGTCTTTCTGGCGGAATGAAACGCAGAACAAGCATCGCCTGCGCGCTCGTACATCAGCCAAAAATCGTGTTTTTGGATGAGGCAACTGTGGGTATTGACCCTGTTTTGCGCGCGTTTTTTTGGGAATACTTTAGAAAACTGGCGGATTCTGGTTTGACTATTGTTTTGACTTCACATGTGATGGATGAGGCTGAAAGGGCAGATAAGATTGGTTTGATGCGTGCTGGAAGGCTGATTGAAGAAGGGACACCGCAAGAAATCAAGCGCAAGTATGGTGTTGCCACGATTGAGGAGGTTTTCATTAAACTAAGTGGAGGAGAAATTGCCGATGCATAATGGTAAATACAAGAGTTTTTCATCTGCGCGAGTTATGGCTGTTGCTTGGCGTGTACTTAAGCAGATTTCCCGTGATAAGCGCACTTTAGGCATGATGATTGCAATGCCAGCATTGATTATGCTTATTTTCGGGTTTGTTCTTGGCGGCGAAGCAACAAATGTCCCCATTTTGGTGGATAACCAGGATAGCGGATTTAGCTCTGGAGAACTTAGCTTCCATTTTGGCGACAACATCACCTCTTCGTTGATGACTGATGACAGAGTAAAAGTAACGTTGGGCAGTTTTGAGCAAAACAAAGCAGGCGTGGATAACGGAACATACTGTGGGGCAATTCGTATTCCCGAAAATTTTTCGCAAGCACTGCTGATCGCGATGGCAACTCAAGGTCTGCAACATATAGGAATCAGTGACCTCCCACCAGACATTGCCAATTTCTTAAGCCAGAACAATACAAGTGTCGACACTACAATTTCACTATACATTGACGGAACAGAACCAGCAAATCAAGCAAGCATAATGGGAGCACTACACAGCGCTCTGCAGAATTCGTCTGGAAGTGGTGATGACATAACACTTGATAAGCAGTTTGCATTTGGAGGCGAGGAATATTCTGGTCTTGACGTGAGCATTCCATCAGTGATCGCGTTTATACTAACTTTCCTTGTCATGTTAATTTCACTTATCATAATCACCCGAGAAGCCACCTCTGGAACACTGCAAAGAATCTACACTACACCACTCTCAGCCATAGAAAGACTACTAGGTTTCTCCATTGCACTTCTCCTGATTAGCATCCTTATGGTAAGTGTTATTTTGGTGATTGGTGTGGGCGTTTTTGGTGCGGTTGTTCAAGGCAACATTTTCCTTTTGTTCTTTGGCGCGGTGCTGTATGCTTTGGCGCATGTTTTCCTTGCGGTTTTCCTCTCGAACTTTGCCAAAAATGAGTTGCAGGCAGTTCAGATGGCCCCATTAATCGCGTTGCCAAGCATGGCATTAAGTGGAATGCTGATTCCAGTAAACAGTTTCCCAGATTGGGTACAAATTATCGCCAAGTTCGTGCCAATGTATTACGGAAACAAACTGTTTGAGGGCATAATGCTCAAAGGCTACGGCATCGGTGATTTAGGCTTGGAGTTTCTGGTGATTGGTGGCATTGCTGTGTTGTTCTTTGCTTTGGCAGCGGCAACGGTAAAGGACAGGATAACCGATTAGGCATGTCGCACTAAGCTCTGTTAGGCGCACTTGTGCCCTGCCCATTACACACTACAAACACATAAAACGACAAACTTGAAAAATAAAATCAAAAAAGGAAAGAAAGGTTGTTTTATGGTTGCCATTTCTCAACAAGATACTTAGGTATCTCGCTTGAGTCACGTGGACCAACCATGGCTTTCCAGCCGGATAATTCTTCGATTTCACCGCTGATTCTGCTTGCTTTGCCTGGGATGATGATTTTGCGATGCTTGACTTTGCCTTCGATACCGCTGGATTTTATTGCGTCTGCAACTTTGTCTGCTGTTAGTTTGCGTCCTGCGACACCGCTGTCGATTGCGCTGCCTTCTGCATCGACTACGAGTAGGTAAGCGTTGGTTTTGCTGCTTTCAATGTCTGATGCTACAGTGTAATAGGTTAGGGCAAAGTTTGATGTGAAGAATACTGGACTGTTTTCATCGGGTGTTCCGAACACTTTGAGACCTGGTGCAACTGCAACTGGTTTGCGTGGGTCAGTGTAAATGTTTTGTCTTAGGAATACTTCTGGTAGTTGTGCCCATCCATCGGTTGTGTGAAGTATAACAATGTCTGCAAAACGGACGATAAGCATACCGGCTACGTAGGCTTCACGCCATTTGACTAAGTCATCAGCCATTTCACCCTTGTTTGCCCAAGCTGTTAAGGGTAAACCAATCAATGGAAGACCAGCTAATTCGTTACCTTGTTTTGTTGCGCTTCTGCGAAGCATTGTAAAGTTGTTTAATGTATCAGCTAAGCCATCATTAAAGAATGTTCCAGGGTCCAAAACGAGGTCTTGAACACCATAGGTTTGCAACGTTTTAGCTAAGGTCATAAGATTGTTTAGGTCGTTAGGTGCAGAAGCAACAAGTGGACAGTTGTACATTAAGGCTAATTCTGCCATGTCTTTCCAGTTTTCCATTGTTGCAGCGTACAGTAATGGTCTTGCTTTCGGTATTGCCATAACACCTGCTTCAAGAACAGAAGGGTTCAAAGCACAGAGAATTAAGGGCAATTTGGTTGTTTCTGAAACTTTTTTGACACAAGCCTTGAATTTCTCAGCGTCACCGGAAGTTGAACGAACAGCAATCATGTCAAGTTTCAAAGCGTTTCCGATGTATTCGTAGCTGAAACTTTCTGTACTTTTTATGCGGCTGTCAACTTCTGCGTCAGGCATTTCGTCTGTTACATCAACTGCGATTGCGGTTGGGTTAAAGTATGTGAATTCGTGTCGGTACATGACAAGTTTGCCACCGATTTTACGGGCATTGTCACCAGCACCGATTACTACTTCTTTAACTGGAGGTTTGAGCATATCTTGTAGTTTTTTGTAGTTCTTTGCGTGTTCTGGTTTCTACAAGGGTTTGCATTGTTCAATGCTTGCTTCACGTGCAACAACTTTGGTGGCAAAAGCCATACAGTTTTCTTGACCGCATTCTTTACAGTTAGTTTTTGGAAGCAACTTGTAAATGTCTATTGGGCTTAATTCTTTCTTTGTAGCTTTTTCACTCATACATTTTTCCTCCGAGTTTACATTTTGGCTGAAACCCAGTCTAAGTATTTGCTGGGGTCAGCTTTTTTACCGCTGGATAAGTTGTTGATAACGTCTTTTAGGGTCTTGACTGCTGCTGGGTGAATCATCATAAACATGTCTACACCTGCTAGCAGTAGGGTTAATGTAGTGTTTACTTCCCAAAGTGGACCTCTGAGTTCGCGTGGTTCCCATCTGTCCTCCAATTTTAGCCAAGCTTCACGTGCAGCCCAAGCATTGGTTGTTCCAGAGGACATTGGATGTGCAAGTTCACCGTCTCCCATTAAGCCTGCGAGTCTACCGCGTTCCATGTTTGTGAAAGCGTAGTCTAGACCGTAACCTAAAGCAGCTGTGGATAAGTCCATAACGATGTCATCTTTACCTAAGTAATCATAAAGGTTTCTGTTCAATTCTCGTGCCATGTTTAAGTCCATTGAAGTGAAGGCTAATACGGCATGGTTGTTTTGTTTTGCAAGTTTTGAAATTTTCTCTATTTTCATGTCGCGTGTAAATGAGCTTAGAAGGAATCTTTCACCTGGAAAAGCTTGAGTTACTTCTTCGAATAAGGCTGTGTCTTTTTCTGGGTCACCGCATCCACCGATTACAAGGGGAACATCAACTGCTTGCAACACGTTTTCGATTGTTTTTAGTGTTGATTTTGGTGTTGCGTCTTTGAGTAAGGGGTCAATGCTGATTAAGTGAACGGTAATCATGTCTGCACCGAATTTCTCAACTGCAAGTTTTGCCCAAGCCGCAGGGTCGTCCAGGACTTCTTTAACGTGCATCTTGACAGCTTTAGACAAGGGCACAGCCATGTCGAAAACGTCCATGGTGACAACTGGCTTGTTTATGATGGAGCTTTCAAAAGTGTAGAAGGCAGGTGCTTTTTCGCCACCTATGGTTATGCTTCTTCCACGGGTGCCGCCTTCACTTTTTGTTGCACCAAGTTTTACTGTTGCTATTTCACCAGAGTATTTTTCGATTGGCGGTGTGAAAGTTTGTTGCATTAAAGCAGCTGGTTTTGTTGGCATAGAAATAGGCAGTTTGACATTAGGCATCATTGGAGCAGCTACGCCAGGCTCAACTCTGAATTCTAGATTGCTTGCGCTCATTTCAAAGTCGTGGAGTTCGAGGTGTTGAAACTTCGCAAGAAGCTTCAACAGGTCGTTTGCGTCGATTCCACCGTGTTTGTCTTCGTCTTTTTTATTGTCCGCCAAGTTAACTCACCGTTTCTCTGCTTTTTCTTCTTTTAAGGGTTTAACGATAACTTTGGAAGCATAGATTTTTGCATCTTTAAGAATTATTCTAAAGCCGCCAGCATTTATTGGTAAAGATGAAGTTGTCATCACGGGCATGCCCTCAAATGCTTGTGCTTCAGGAGCTGCTTCTGCTTCTTCGGCAGTTTCTTCTGTTGTCCATCTTTCGACGACTGGATGGCTCTTTTCCTTTAGGAATGCTTGAAGGTCCTCAATGTTCTTTGCGTCGTCTTCGGTTGCAATCTTGTCAACGACATCTTGTGGAATATATTGTTTGACTTTTTCTTTGATTTCCTTTGGCAACCAAACGATTCGGTTCCATCCACCGTCTGCTGCGAAGAATTTGCTGCTACGCATGTACTCAAGTGCCATACCGTGGAATCCGTCAATTTGACGTCCGCCGGCTGTTGAGTCTGCTAGAGTGCTGAAAGGTAAACCGTTTACTGTTGCACCTTTAAAGCCTCTGTGTACTACTGCTAAGCCGTCAACTTCTGGAATGTAGAATGCTACTGCTTCGAAGCATCCGCATGAAGTGTGTGGATGGTCAAATGCTGTGTAAAGCCAGACTTTGGTGACCTCGCCCATGCTGTGTTTCTTTACTGCTTCGTTAGCGCCGCTGAATTCACCTTTCTCTGCGTTGATAACTTCGCCTCTTGGAATTGCAAAGATTGGACCTTTCGGGTCAATGCTTGCTGAGGCTTTTCCGTCAAACCAGCTGATGGCACCACAGTTACTGTATCTTTGTGGTGTGATAACACAGACGTGGCTTGGAGCAAATGATTGACATAGGACACAACCGTAGAAGGTGTCGACTTCACTGTCTTTGAGTCCTCTTGCTTTTGCGTCACGTGCTTCATATGCTTGGAGTGCTTGTGGGTATACTTCGGCGAGTTTGTCAGCGTCTGTTATGAAGGTTATTTGTAGTTTTTCAACGATTGGTAGTTCGCTCTTGAAGAGTCTGTAGAGAACTTTGCCCATTATTTCAAAGCTGTTTAGGCCTTTCTGGAATGATTTTTTGCCTAAACGCATCCAGACGTCATAGCGCTGGTTTAAGTGCATGAAACCTTCGACGTAGTTTAGATAGCCGTGAATACGTCTTTCAAGGACACCTTCAAGGCCTGCATCGAGTTTTGCGCCTGCTGCTTCAATGAGGATGCCGAGTTGGTGTGCGCCGCCTTCTTTGAGGTCTTTTAGGTCTGGTCCGATAATGGTGATTTTGCCATCATCGATTTCATTCATGGGTTTTACTTTTGCCAGTTCAAACTTTTGTTTGACTGTTGGACCGCCGAGTTCGACTTGCATGTCGTTTCGTCGGATACGTTCTCCTTCATAGATTACGCCTACTTCGACTGGTATATCTTTAAACATTGACATTTTCTTAGTTTCCTCCTTGGTTGAATTGTGAGGTCATGACTTTGAGGTTTGATGCCCATGTGTCTAGACGTGCGTTGGGGAATGACCAGCTTGCATGTGGATGATACAAGTTGTCAAGGGTCATGGTTTTCTGGTCTGGTGCAAAGTGTTTGAGTCCTGATAGGATAAGTGCTTCCATATAGTAGGGTAAACCAACAAACATTACTAGGTCTGGGTGGCCTTTGCCGTCTATACCTTGCCATGTTGGGTCAACCACTCTTTGGCCGATGTCCATTGCAGTCATGAAACCTGCAGGGGTGTATCCTCGTTTGAGGAATTCACCGACCATGTGGGCTGTTGCGACTACTTGAACTTTGGACGCGTTTGCGAAGTCAATTATGTAGTCAATGAGTAGTTTGCCTTCCATACACCTTTGAGTGGCATTGCTGCCGACAACTAAAAGGGGTCTGGCGGCTCTTTTGATCATTGCTACTGCGATCTCGGGTTTTTGGATTGGGTTTGCTTTTTTAGTTGCAGCTATTTCTGCACATTGCCATGGTTCACAGGACATTCATGATCACTCCTTAACTTTCCTTACCATTCTCTGAAGCATTGTTGGGTCTGGAATTATTGATTCCTTCCAATCTTTTGCTTTCAGGATCTCGGTTATTTCATCTTTCATTGTGATTGGTATGTCAGCTGGTGTTCGGATGAACTGGTGGATGTCTGGGGGCATTATGCCGTAGTGACGTTTGTGTAGGTCGATGTAGTGGGTTAGTTTGCCCATACGTCCTTTCCATGTGTCGTTTGGTCTTAGGCAGAGTTTTGCGATTTGCACCATTGCTTCTTGTGGTGTTTCGACTGTTTGGAAGAGGTGTTCGGGGCATGGACCAACGTTTACTTTGTTGCCTGTTCGGGCATCGTAAACTTCCCAGTTTTCTGGTTTGTCTGATCTACCCATAAGCATTCTGCGGTATTTGCTGCCGTGTGGACCTACAAGGACTGGTACACCTAAGCTCCAGAAGCCTGATGCAATTGATGCTGCTTTCTGGGAGTATGCACCCCAAGCTAAACCGACTGCGCCTACACGGTTGTGTATGTAATCGGCGATTTCCTCGTAGTTACCTCGTAAGTTTCGTTTGGCAAAGATGTTTGCTACTTTGATTGCTGCACCTGCAATGTGTGGATTTGAAACGCATGAACCATTGTTGAGTACTCCTCCAGCTTCGAATCCGCCTGGGAATTCCTCGTAGAGGGTCTTGCCGTCCTCATTCTTGTAGCTGCCTGCAGACATTGCTGAGCAACCAGTAAGGCACACTATGTATCGGCGTAAAGCGAATTCTCTGGCGATATCATAAACGTCTTTTCCACCGTTGGGGTAGTTAGCGCAACCTACTAATGCGACAATTCCTGGAATTTCGCCGAGTACGATTGGACCACCGACGCTTCTGATTTCGACGTCTGAGACTGCACCTCTGCCTGAGCGACAGAAGTTTTTCTCTTCAAGCATGTTCTTTTCGCCGACTTTGAGTATGAAGCTGTGGATTTCTAGTTTAACTGGGCAGGCTTCTTCGCACCTTCCGCAACCGATGCATGCTTCGTATAGAGCTGCAAGTTTGGAATAGTCACCTTCAGCTGCAGCGCGTACTGCTGGTTCAATTGAAAGGTCTTGTGGGCAACTTCTCTGGCATAGGTTGCAGTGGCGGCATTTCTTTGCGAGTTCTTTAATTTGGTCTAGCTCTGGCAGAGATTTCATCTTTTTGCGAAGAGGCGCAACTTTTTGAGCTACTCTAACAGCGACTTCACCGACTTTTTCTGGGTCAAGGATCAGAACACCAGATACTCTGTAGCTGACTAGATCATCTACGATTTGGTCTACTGGATCATTTGTACGGTCTTTGTAGCCGATACAGTTCTTTTCAGATGCTGCAATAACTGGAGCTTTGACACGTTCAGCTTCTAAGTTGCAGTCAGTTCGAACACATTGTTCGTCTAAGACGACTACGTCTGCGAAACCGCCGCGTATGTAGCGGAGTTCCCAAGAGATTGGACCAACAATTTTTGCACGTTCGTAGTACCTTGTGTTGTCAATGGCAGTGCAACATAGACCGACGACTTCCATTTTATCGTCGAGTTTGTGATCTTTCATGTAATCGATAATTCCAACGGAAGGCACGACGTTGTGACCGATGCACATGATAACTGGTTTTGTGTTATCAACTGTTCCGATGCCCATTTGTATAAGTGGTGCTTCTGGGTCTGCTTTTGGGAAGCCTAAGGTTGAAATTTGACAGAGGTCTGCGATTTCCATACCCACTTGGTCCATTCTGCCTGCGTGGAATGCTTTGGATTCAAAATCTAAATTGTTAGATTCTTGACCTGTGTGTGCTGCAGAAACTAGATGGGTAATTTGTGATTCTGTGTATGATAAAATATCATCCAAGTCGCCAAGGGTTTCAGGTTTTACGCCTGTGACAAGTCTGGTTACTGGCGCTTCAACTTTCACGTTTAAGCCGCCTACGTTGAGCGGGAATTTGCGACCATATACCTCGATTAAGTGGTCAACAACGTGCCTAGCATGACCGTTGTGGGTTGCAGCTCCAATACAACATGCAATAAGCACGATACGAGAAGACTGGTCGGCAATGTTAAGCCCGCATGCACCGCGTTTTCCAGCTGTCAAGTCACATTTTCCGTATGTGCAAAGACAGCAGAGGTCGCAGTCAGGCATGTAAAAGGGCTTGTATTTGTTTAGCAGTTTCATGTCCCAGTCTCGTAGGGTGGTTATATGAGGCATTGGGGTTGGACCCATTGGCTCATTCCAGTTGTCGGTGACAACTTTGCCAAAGGATAATTCCAAGTTTTTAATTTGACCCATATTGGTCTTCATTTCGTCTATTTTAACACGGACGTTTTTACTAGTCAAAGTGAGAACCTCTGTAAAGGTTTTAATAAAATGCGATTGTCACAAAGTTTTTAAACCTTTCCAGATTGCCCAGATAAAAATCACGTCAAATTATACAGGAAATAAAACCGTAAATCAAAAGATATTAAAAAAAAAGTTGATTATATGTAGCCTAAAGTTTTCAGAATTGCTTTTACCGACAAGTATGCTTCATTATCACTAGGTAAATCAAGCAAAGATTCACCCGCCAAAACACAATCATCTAATGCCTCGTCTGGAGCAATTTTTCCAAGATACTTAAATTTAAGCTCTTGCTCAGCTAGGGCACCCCGTTCTTCTGGGAATCGGTAACCGCCAACTAAGTAAAAGTTTTCATATTTCATGTCAACTTCTTTGATGATTCTAACTGCCCGGCGCACGTGGTCAAGAGATTTTTTGGAGTGG
Source organism: Candidatus Bathyarchaeota archaeon (assembly GCA_026014585.1). Classification (NCBI taxonomy): domain Archaea; kingdom Thermoproteati; phylum Candidatus Bathyarchaeota; species Candidatus Bathyarchaeota archaeon. The sequence goes on from JAOZIA010000002.1 coordinate 362,268, forward strand.
TCAAGCACCTCAAAAATGTCGTTAACTGTTGATGTGATTCTGCGGTTGAGGTTTTCAAGCCCAGCAGGGGAGTCAATGAGCACGAATTTGTAGGTTTTTGTTAAAGATTCCAAAGCACCTTTCAAGGCTGAGTTTGGCATGCAATAGCAGCCTTCAACCCATTTGGTACCAACCGCCATAAAATCAAAATGGTTACCCTCATAGAGCCCGTTTTCCCAAATCCTGCTCTCAATACGCTGAGTTGGAGGAACACCAACAGTTGTACCACCATGCTCAATAAATGTGCTAACAATGAGGTCTGCAATTGTGGATTTTCCAGCTTCTTTTAGCTCTACACCCAGCATTTCGCCGAGGTTTTGGTCAGGGTCAGCATCAACTAGAAGAATAGGGGATACGCCTGCTTCAATAAGACATTTAGCCATTAACGCTGTAAAACTGGATTTTCCGGTTCCTCCGCGACCAACAGTAACAAGAGTTTTCAATATTAAAACCTCAAATTGTTATTGCGGTTTTCTTAGCTTAAACTCGCATATATTGTATATGGTTAAGCCAACAAGGTTTCTACGTTTAAAGGTTACTTGCAGAATCTGCCGTCATCCCGCGTTTCAGGCAGCTTGTTGATTTTGCTGCTAAACCAGCCAATTTCAACTGTTTCTCGATGGTCAAATTTTGGAACATAAGGTTTAATATCCAACAAGGGAGTGCCATCAACAATATCAAGATTCTCAACAAACAGCACATTTTGCTCTATTTTTTTAAGTTTCACTACGGAGAAACCGATTTTATTTGGTCGAGCAGGCGCGCGGGTTGCAAAAATCCCGTGAAGTTTATCGTCAAGGAAGGGTTTAACCATCAAAGAACAGTCAGTTACCAGATGAAAATGATACAGCAAGATGATATGGGAGAAACCGTCAAGGTCTTTTAAACCCTCCACATATTGAGGGCATATTTCGATTGTCCCCGAAGTATCTTTGGATGCTGCGGCTTGTATGGGAACATTTTTTGGTTCCTTAAACGGCGTGCGAATAACGCCTATAGGTATGTAGGTTATTTTATTCAGCTACAGTCACTCCTCAAGCTAACTCAGCAATAACAGTTGTAACCCTTAAAATTTTCCTGCGTTTTTCCGACTTTAACAAGTTTTAAATTCACGATTAATTTAACACAGTAAGGAAAATAGTTCCGTTTTTTATGGTTGTAGGAGGTGAAGTTTTTGCTGTATGAAGCTACACATACACATCCCGCCGCGCAGTGTCCTTTAAACACTTCAGAAGGAAAAGCAATGGTTAAACAACTCTTTTCAGAACAAAACATCAAAAACGCAGGGATCAACTTGACAGCGGCCTACATGAGTTGCCCTCAAGACACCGCTATGGATCATAAGGGCTTTTTTACAATAGAAGCAGCAAATCCAGAGGCAATCACAAAATTCTTTGGACTAATGAAAACAGAAATACGACCAGTGAAACCATTAAGTGAAGTGGCAAAAACACTATAAATATACAAAAAGTGAAAAAACAGGCAAATACATAAACCAGAAAAAATCCAATAGTTCTATGTGGTAAAAGATGGAATGCCAAAGATGCAACACACCCCTAAAAGAAGACGAAGCCTACAATTTACACGGCAAAATCCTATGCGAAGACTGTTACATGTATGAAACGAACCCACCCAGAGCTTGTGACCCTCTAGCGGTGGCATCAGCTCTATCCGTTAGGAAACAGTTAGGACAAACAGGAAGCACTGGTTTGACGGAGTTGCAGCAGAAAATTTACAGCGCTATAGAAGACCACGGCAAAATAACAAGAGACGAACTGCTTAAAATTGTGAACATTAAACCTGAGCAACTGGAGCAGGAATTCGCGTTTTTTAGACATTGCGAATTAATCAGGGCATTTAGAGGCGAAAACGGCAAAGTATACGTTACAAAATGGGAAAAATAGTGGCTATGGCTTCTTTAACAAAAGCTCACAAATATCATCTATTGCTTTAACTGCGGCAATTTCCTTGTTTTTTAGCGGGGTTTGCCCCATCATATCAGCTTCGATTACCGCTTGGTCCCAAGGCACAAACGCAAGCATAGCAATGCCGTTTTGGTCAGCAAAGTTCTGAATAGCTTCTTTTTGGACATCATTCATCACACGGTTACCCACCAAAAATAGCTGTTTCATACCCGCAGCCAACGCCATATCATTGATGTGCTTGGCGATTTCTAATGACTTCAAGTTTGAGTCAGCAACAATTATCAGAGCATCAACCTGTTCTGCGGTTCCTCTACCGATGTGTTCCACGCCGGCTTCAAGATCTAAAATCACTGCTTCACCCCGTTCAACAACAAGATGACGCAAAAGTGCGCGGATAACGGCTGTTGGAGCACACATACAACCCGCACCCATAGAATGAACAGTGCCCATTACAATCAAGTTTGCACCCAATGGGGTAGGTACAGCGTACTGTTTTACTATATCGTCAACTCGAAAGTTAAGGTTGTATACGCCTGAGTAGCCAGTGTCAGTTTTTGAATCTACTAGCGGTTTGTTTTCGGAAATTGGAACAATTTTTCGGGTTTCCTCAGGTGTTAACCCCAATGTTAAGCCTAAATTGGGAGAAGAATCTGCATCAATAGCTATCGTTTTTAATCCACGGTCTGTGAAACCCTTAGCTAAACCCCCCGCGATAAGGGTTTTACCAACGCCGCCTTTACCAGAAACAGCAATTTTCATAACAATCACAAACTCTAAAAGGTAATCACTTAACAAATTAATTTACATTTTCCCTGAAAATCCTATTAAATAGGAGGGAGCCTGCTAATCCCGCTTCTTTATGATAACTTGATTTTTCAGAGGCGATTTCGCTTGTTGCACTATTGATGCCAATTTGAAAACACCAGCATGGGTTAATGTTGGTTATCTGAGTATTTTTACATAAAATTTATTGGATACTGAAAGGTTAGTTTGTTGTTCATAGGGTGAATGCAATTTGTCAACGGATGAAGATTACCCTGAAGGGTATCGTAAACGCAAAAGTCCATCAAAAGACCCATTTTTCAGCGACATCGACAAAATGTTTCACGAAATGGAAAAGATGATGGAAGAAGAATTCAAAGATTTCAGCCAGAAAATCCCAAAAGAGTACGTTAAAGAACGCAAACTGCCTGACGGCAGCACAGAAAAAGAGTTTGGACCCTTTGTTTATGGTTACAGCATGAAGATTGGTTCTGACGGCAAACCAGAAATTCAGGAGTTTGGCAACCTAAAGAAAAACCAGAAAGGGCTGCCTCAGGTTAAAGAAGAACGTGAACCGCTTGTCGACATAATTGATACTTCAAGCGAAATTCGTGTGGTTGTAGAGTTGCCAGGTGTGGATAAAAGCGATATTGAACTTCACGGAACAGAAAAATCCTTAACCATTTCAGTTGACACAGTCCAGTACAAATACTATAAAGATGTAGCATTGCCCGCTAAAGTGAAAGCTAAAGAGGCAACCTCAACATACAAAAATGGTGTCTTAGAAGTGGTTTTGCCTAAAAACGAAACAGAAAACAAGCCTAAAGGCGAACCAATCGACATAAAATAGGTCACTACCATCATCCCGTTATCCGCGTGCAAACAATGAATGATTCCGAACTTGACAAGCTAAACGCTATATGCAGAGAAGCAAAAGCAGCAGGCAAACTGTCAGGAACCAATCTGACTGATTTGTACGAGATTTTTGGGCAACGCTTCACCAAAGCGTTGGATGCGCTTAAAGAAAGTCGTGTGAAAAAATATATGTTCCAGCCGAGCCAAAGAGTAGTTTGGATTGTAATTGGCAAGGAACGCGACTACCTTATCATGCCTGAAGCCGAGTTTTGCCCTTGTGATGATTTTTATTTTAGGGTTTTGGATAAGAAAGCTCACATGTGTTATCATTTATTGGCGCAGAAAATTGCTCAGAATCTGGGGTGGTTTGAAAACATTGAAACTGATGACAGCAATTATGACATGTTGATGAATGAATGGAAAAAAGCTACTGCTTAAATATGAAGACTAGTATTGATATGATAAACTTACAGGAGAACCAAACTTGGACTTAAACTCGTACTTCGGTAACATAATTTATGTCCTCATGGGCACATCTTTTATTACCATAGTTTTGATGTTACTTTATGCGTACTATGGTAAAGATGAAGAAGAGGAAAACGAGTAACCTTAACCAATAATTTTTCTTCGTCTATTCAGCAACAAAAAAGACACTAAACTCAAAATTGTAATAACAACCCCGATTAAAACAAGCCAACCAGCATCAGGACCCGAACCAAAAACAATCGGTATTGGACCAATAAGAATCACACCGCCCACACTACCCGAACCAGCACTGGACAACAGAGAAGAAATAATCACAACTGCAAACCCCACAAAAATCAAAATTAATCCCGCAGAAAGCAACCAAAACCCTCTGCCAAAAAATGTGCCCTCACCATTTTCCTCATAATTTTCCGTCATTTCCAGTTACCTCACAAGCAAATAATACACAATCAAAATAATTGTTAACGCTAAAGCAAGTGCCACAACAGTTGTTGCTGATTTTTTGTCTGTTCCAAAAATAATTGGGATAGGACCAATCATCACTACTCCTGCACCCTTAACTTTGGCTTTTTCCCTGTCCCCACGGCTTGTTGATGATAAAATAACAGCTAAAATAACCACGATTACTCCAACTATAATCAGCAGGGTGCCCAAAGAAAAAAAGGCAGATGTATCCATTTGCTCTCAACCGCAGGTGTACTAGAAAGCAGCGTTTTAATAAAGGTAATCAAAAGGCAAACAAACCAAAAACTTAAAGCAACTCAAACTCCTAACGGTTGACAGCGCCCAAAATGACCCCAAACGAAATAATCCAGCAAATACAAGCAAAAAAGCCCGAAATAACTCAGCAGCAAATCATGGAAAACTTGGAAACAGAAAAAAAACGGTCAGGCGGACTGCTGGGCGATGAAACCCTGCTGCGGTTGATTGCTGCGAGATTTGGCATAGAAATCCCCTACAACAGATTTTACCCGTCTAACCTATCTAGTAAGCATTTGTTTGCTGGCTTAAACGATGTAACTGTTGAGGGGCGTTTGCTGGCGGTTTTTCCATCGAAAACTTTTAGCAAGGGAGATAAATCAGGTAAATTTGCTACCTTGTTTTTAGCTGATGGTGATGGACTTTTACGTGTGGTGCTTTGGGACAAAAAAGCAGACATGGTTGACAACGGGCAACTCAAAACAAATCAGGTCATTTGCCTGCGCCACGGCTACACAAAAGCAGACCGATCAGGTAAAGCCGAGATGCACATGGGAACCAAAAGCAAAATTGAAATCCAAGACTCGACATCATGCCAGTACCCTACCTCTGAAAAGTTCGCCATTAAAATCAGCCAGTTAAGCAGGGATAATCAGCCTGTTTTTCTTTTGGGAACTGTCAAGGAGGTTTCTGGGTTGAGCAGGTTTTCAAGAAATGACCAGTCGGATGGCTCATTTTTGCGGTTTATTCTTGTAGATGATTCTGGGCAAGTTAATGTGGTTGCTTGGAATGAGACAGCAGAGGAGCTACAAAAAGTGCTTAAGGCAGGGGTTATGTTGCAGTTGGTGAATGCCAGAGTTAGGGAGGCCCAGAATGGCGGTTTGGAGCTTCATGTGGACTCAAATGTGCTGGCTAATATTTTGGAACCTTAAGCCTACACTAAAGAATCTGAGTAGTTGACGGGTATCAAAGAAGTGATGTTTACATTAGCCTTTTGAAGATAAGGAGTGTTAAAATAACTGGTTTTTGATGTTGCAGAACCACTTTTATCATCAAAAAAAAAGATTTTTTAAGTAAGGGTTAAAAGTAAATGATTGCACACAACTGTGTAAGATAACAATAAACAGGTTGATAATGAAATGCAATCAGCCAATAACGAGCAAAGAAAATTTGTATCAGTTGACCCCAGCAAATGTACTGGATGCGGACTGTGCGAATACTCCTGTACCATGGAAAAAGGCGAAAAAGTTTGGAATCCCACCCTCTCCAGAATACGAGTCGTCCGCATGAAGCCCGTGCTAAATTTCGCGTTATCCTGCCGTTTCTGTGACGATGCAAGATGCGTTAAAGCATGCCCAGAAAAAGCAATCATGCAAGCCGAAGGTACAGGAATACTAGTTATTGATGAAGCTAAATGCAAAGGCTGTGATTGGTGTGTTCAAGCTTGTGAACATGGTGGAATAACAATCCATCCTGAAACTGGAAAAGCCATCGCATGCAACCTGTGCGGAGGCGAACCAAAATGTATCGAAAACTGCCCAGAAGAAGCACTCACACTAGTAAGCACAGATGAGGAAGCTGACAAACGATTCAATGATGCATTAACAAATATGCCTGAACAAATTGCAAAACTGGAAACCATTGTTAAAAACAAAGACTGGAAACCATTGCTTGCCGAAGCTGAGAAGCGGTCAATGAAAATCTCAGAAAATCTTGAGAAAATGAACAGGAAAAAGAAAGAAGAAGCCGAAAAAAGCGAATAATCTTTTTTATTTTCCTTTAAAGATTTTCTTCATACCCTTTTAAGAAAGCATCTAAATCGTAACCGTTTTGTTCACCAATATAGCCACCTTCAAAAACAAAAAAGGTGGGTTTTTTCAGTTGAGCAATGATTTTTCCAATCTTTCCAAAACTGTTTGTTTCTAAACCCAACGATGCCAAATCCCCCATGTGTGTATCGAACCCTACGGAAACAGCAAGTGACTCAAACTTGCTTAAGTCAACCTCGCTTAAGGCTTTCTGCAATGCATTTAGAAACATTTCTTCCCCGCAGTCAACTGGTAAAGGATAGTTTATTGCGTTGCCCTCTGAAGTTAAGCCTGTTCCAGGGTAATGTGGTGAACGGTGAAGTGACACATAAACCACAGATTTGTCACCTTCAAAAATCTCCTGTGTGCCATTGCCGTGATGCCCATCAATATCCAAAATTAACGTTGATTTACCCTGAGCTTTCACTGCAACAGCAATATTGTTTAGATAACAAAAACCACGTGAATAATTTCCCATGGCAGCACCAGACGCTCCAGCATGGTGCCCAGGTGGACGCATAAACGAGAAACCCCCAATTTTTGCAGCAAGTAACGCTCCCCCCACGGAAAGTCTGGCAAACTCGTAAATGTTATCGTAAGCTGGCGTGTCGGAATCTTCAACTAAACCTTTTTTCAGGTTCCACAAGTAGTCCATATCATGCACCAGCATCAAGTCATCCTCAGTTGCAGGTTCTGGTTCCACAAACTCGTAGCCTTTTTCTTTAAGAATTTCTTGGGCGACCCGTATTCTTTGAGGACCTTCGATATGCCATGTTCCGTAGCACAAGCTTTTTTCTGCAAAGACAATTTTTGTTTTCATTTAGCCTGCCCCACACAGAAGAGCTTCTACATTAAAATATATCCATTACCCTTAAGTTTACCGCCTAAGTGAAAAAAGCATGGTTTCCCAAAATCCCTTTGCAGAGTTCCGAGCAGAAGCACAATCCATACTAGCCCAAGCAATAAAAACGGCTTTCCCAGAAACACCCATCGAAGCCGCAAGCACACTTAAAAAAACGCCCAACATCGAGTATGGACAACTGGCTTCATCACTTTGCTTTGAACTGGCTAAAAACCTAAAACGTAAACCATTGGAATTAGCAGAGCAAATAGTAAAGGCTGCAGATTTATCCAACGCTGTTTTGGTTGAAAAAGTCACCTCTGCAGGAGCGGGATACATCAATTTTCATCTAAACTTCGCCAAATTCTCCGAGTTAACACTTCAATCCATTAATCAGCTAAAATCCGAATACGGATTTGTAAAAACAGAGCAGCCCAAAAAAATTATTGTGGAACACACCAGCGTCAACCCCCTGCACCCCATCCACATTGGGCAAGCCCGAAACCCCATGCTTGGCGATGCACTGGCAAGGATCCTAAAATTCCGCGGGCACAACGTGTCCAGTCACTATTACATTGACGATGTGGGCAGGCAATCCTCTGTGGTTGCTTATGGTTACCAGAAACTGGGCAAACCCGTGCCAACCAAGAAATCTGACCTGTTTGTTGGCGAAATTTACACCGTCACATCATGCCTAGTCGAAATAAACAGGCTCAAAAGAGCATCCAAAGCAGCTTCCGAAGCAGGAAACGACGCAGAAGTGGCAAAGTTTAACGGGGAACTCTCGGAATGGACGGGAATCGCCGCTGAACTCAAAGAAAAACAGCCCCAGCTGTTTGATGCTCTCTCCGAAAAAATCAGCAAAGAAGAAAACCCTGAACAAGAAATCGGCAAACTAAACTTGGCTTATGAGCAGGGTGAACCAGCAGCTAAGGCTCTTATTCGGGAAGTTAGCGATTTGTGCTTGGATGGTTTTCGCAAGACTCAGGCGCGTGTGGGTGTTTATTATGATTCGTGGGATTGGGAAAGTGATTTTGTGTGGAGCAGCCAAGTTAATGAGGCAATGAAGCAGTTGGAGCAGTCAGGGTTTGTTTTTGATAAAGAAGGGGTACTTGCGTTTGGCGCGGAAAAAGTGGCTAAAACCTTCAATTTGAAACCGAAATTGGGGTTAAACCAGAAATCAGAAGTTCCATCCTTAACTTTGGTGCGAGCAGACGGCACAACACTCTACACCACCCGTGACGTAGCCTACACGCTTTGGAAGTTTGCCCAAGCAGAAAAAGTCATCAACGTAATTGGCATGGAACAATCCCTTGCACAACTGCAACTAAAACTTGCACTTTACGCACTTGGGAAGAGCAAGTTTGCGGAGAATTTTGTTCATTTCGCCTACAATCTGGTTACGCTGCCGGGTTATAAGATGAGTAGTAGACGTGGACACTACATCACCTTTGACGAAGTATTAGACGAAGCAGTCAGCCGTGCCTACGAAGAAGTTTCGAAGCGTTCTCCCATGCTGTCTGAGGAAGAAAAACACAAAATCGCTGATTTCGTTGGCATCGGCGCAGTTCGGTATTCGTTGGTTGATGTTGACCCAACTAAACCTGTGGTTTTCACTTGGGAACGCGTGCTCAATTTTGAAACCAACAGCGCCCCATACGTGCAGTACACTCATGCCCGTGCATGCAGCATCCTGCGTAAAGCCACAAAAGAGGAGCATAATCCTGATTTTGGATTGCTCACAGAGAAGCTGGAGAGGGAACTAGTGCTAAATCTTGCAAGTTTTCCAGACATGTTCATTGAAGCCACAGAATACTTAAAACCCAGCATGATTGCAGACTATGCAAATGCCCTCGCGGATAAGTTTAACACGTTTTATAATGCGTTACCTGTGATTAAAGCTGATTCACCCCAGCTTAGTGATGCACGGATTGCGTTGACGCAAGCTATCAGAATTGTGATGGGGAACGCGTTGAATTTGATTGGCGTAGTTGCACCTGAAAAAATGTAACTGAACACTCAATCAATCCATAGTTTTTTGTTTATTACCAGTTGCTCATAATTGGTTGATTTTCCACAAGTTATAAATTCAGAACAACCTAACACTGTTAGGCGAGTGGAGCTTACGAGTCTTGAAGCACAGCCTTGCCCAAAGCCCATTTAAGCGGCCAAAAAAAACTGCTCTTGCCTTAGCATTTATTGCTTTAGTTTTCATTTTTTTAGCACCTTCCTTGACGACTGCAACGGTGACACCTTCTGCTGAATGGAACAAAAATTACGGCGACATCAGAGCGTCAGTTGTCATTCAGACCTCCGACGGCGGTTACGCCTTGGCAGGTAGTAACCCTTTCGGTTCAGAAGCTGTACTCATTAAAACAAATGAACTGGGCGATGAGCAGTGGCGAAAGTCTTATGATGATAACGTTTTTGGAAACTATAACAATATTGTTTCAATATTCCAAACTGCGGATTGGGGATTCATATTGTTTGGAGAAGGGGGCACGATTGTTAAAACCGATTCTGAAGGAAACATTCAGTGGCAAAAGAGTTCAGGCTTTAGTGGAGTCCAGGTTGGTATACAAACAGTTTATGGTCACTATGTTCTAGTAGGTAACGAGGCGGGTGTTGCGTGGATTCTCAAAACTGATGGTGAAGGCAACACATTATGGACGATGAATTTCACGGGCGGCTATGCTGTTTACGCTGTAACAGCAACATTCAATGAGGGCAGCATAATAGCAGGGAGCTACAAAGACAAATTTTGGTGTGCTAAGCTCAATCTAAATGGCAACCCCGAATGGGGCAAAGTGTACTCTTATGGTGCCCCTGATGATGCTGGATATATTACTGATGTTATAGAAACAGGTGATGGCGGGTTTTTGCTTACGGGCATTGGTGAGTGGCAAGTAAGCGGCGGTGATGTGCCTTGGTTGATAAAAATTGACGCACTTGGAAATGAGAAGTGGTATCACAATTTTGAAGATATGCCTTTCAAAGGGTTTGTTTCAGCGGTGCAAATGGAAGATGGAAGCTATGTTGTAGCCTTAAATTCCAGCCCTGAACTTGTTAAAGTAAACGATTCGGGTGATTGCTTATGGAACAGCACTTACGAGGGACCCATAGGGACCACATCTTCTTTCAAAGCAACTACTGATGGGGGCTTTGTGATTGTCTGTTTTTCTGGACAGAACAGTTGGTTACTCAAAATTTCATCAGAAGCTAGCATGTACCCAATTACTCTCTCAATTCTTAGTCCCGAAGGTAAAACTTATTCCTCTGATGAAGTGCCTATAACTTTTAAAATCAGTAAACCTGCTTCATGGATGGGTTACAGTCTCAACGGACAAGCAAGTGCAACCATCACTGGAAACACGACGTTGACTGGGCTAGATGATGGCTCGTATAGAATAACAGTTTATGCAAATGACACCGACGGAAATTGTGCTTCAAAAACTATCTACTTCTCTGTAGCAAAAAACCAGCTATCCATGTGGCTTGTTATTCCTGCAGTGCTAGGTATAGTATTAGTGACATTATTAGTGTGTTTCAAGAAATTTGGGTTTACCAAACAAAGCATAATCAAAGTCATGGATAATAAAATGGTGCGGAGTTTGTTTATAATGGGTTTATGTGTAGTTTTGGGGTTAACCCAGATTTTTCTCCCATATTACTTTCATGCTTCATCCTCATCCAATCAGGCAAACTCGCCTTTTCAGGTAGGTGTATCTTATGCTTACGAGTATGACCGAGTCGGGCAAATCTACAATGAAGTATCCAATATTCAATCTTTAGGTTTTGAAGTGGTCCGAGTGAATTTAGTCTGCGACCCCTCTGACCCCAGTCATATCTCTAACAGTTTAACCGACGAATTCATCATGGCAACTCAACGATTTAACTTGAGTGTTGCTTTGATACTCAATCAACGCGATAAAGTTGAGGAGGTAAACTATTATCTCAATCGCTGGGGAGACCGCATCTCTTACATTCAAATGCTTAACGAACCTGAATTATCTCCATCATGGGCTGCTGGCGCGCTATACACAGATGACGAATTGTTCACCAAGTTTCAACAATTTTACACATTAGTGGAACCTTACCGTTCTTCGGCTAAGCTTTACACGAACTTTGAAACAGGCATCCTTCTCAGACCCAACGTTCCCGTGCAATTAAGTAAACAACTTGACTTTGTTGGGTATGACGTTTTTATGGAGTCATTTCTAACGCTTTCTCCGAGAATGATTCAGTTCCTTCAAAAAATAACCGACAAAGAAGTGGTCATCTCAGAGTTCGGTATGTCCACAAATAATGATGTGGCACAAGCCGATTTTATAATAAAAGGCTTAAACCTCTTCAAGAGTATGGGGCTCAACGGTTGCTGGATAGCCTATTGGAACAGTGTTGAAAACGATTATGGAATACGCGGCAGACTCGCGGAAGAAAGAGTAGGTGAATGGATTGCACAAAACTCCTAAATTTTCTAAACAGGTTTTCATTCATGGATTTATGATAGTGATTGCGCTAGTTGTTATTCAGGCGTTTTTAGATTTTTCCCGAAGCGCCTTTTTGCTTTTCATGCCCCCAGTGGGGTTTGCGCTTTTCCTTTTTACTATGTTTGGTATTCAACCAATAATTTTGGGGGTGCTAAACATTATTGTTATTCATCGGTTGTATAATTGTGAAGGATGGGAAATTGGATTTTGGCTCAACGGCATTTTTCTGTTGCTGGTTTTCTCCACAATCAATTTAGTTATAGAAACGGTTGTAGGTGTGCCTTTTTCGTGGATTCTTGGTGTGCTTGAAATCTTTTTGTTGTCTTATCCGTTTGGCTATCTATCTCAATTCAACAATCGAGGGTGCAAAAAACTGCAATTTAAAACAAATACAACGACGCAAACTAGCATGCACCAGTGAGGGACTGCACGTAAGAAATCACACATCCAACATAGTGTTACTTTTTTTATAAATCGTAATACTTATATTTGTCTAGTACATCCTATACAAACGTACCACTCAAACTGGGGAACAAACTTTAACCCACAACCGGGCTAAAAACGTCCCTCCCCCAGTAGTGTGCAAGCTAAACCTTCCAGTTGGCTGTAAACAACTGGAACCCTCCATGGGCAATTAGGGCAACCCCCTGTTTTTCAACTGCCCTATTTGGGTTTAACTTCACACAACCCCTACTTTTCAAACACACTACAGGGCACCTAAAAATGATTAACTATGGCTCCAAAATAGGCATAATGGGAACCTGATTTATCACTTGAATGTACGTGTTGACTGTTTTTGCAATAACAAATTTCAAATATCAGCTCATTAACTATCATCGAGGTGCATTTACATGAGTAATGACTACTTCCAAAAGAAACTTAAAGCAATAAAGGTCACCAAGCAGAAACCAATCTCACAATTACTAAAAGAAATGAGCAAAACCGCCTATCAAGGACGCAAACTAGGCGAAGCAGTTGACGTATGGGAAAACATGATAAAAGAAAAAGACACCGTCATCGCGTTGGGCTTTGCAGGCAGCATGAGCACCGCGGGACAATGGACCATAATCAACTGGCTAATGGAAAACCGTTTCATTGACGTGCTCGTTTCCACAGGCGCAAACGTGTCTGAGGACATCGTTGACGCCATGGGATTAGGCTACTACCAAGGCAACCACATGGTTGACGACTCACAACTCCTCAACGACGACGTAAACCGCTACTATGACGTTTACGGCAAAGAAACAGACTACCGCGAAATGGAAACACTCGTAACCGACTACGTCATGACTTGCAGCCAAGAATACCAGTACACCAGCGCCGAATTTCTCCACGGCCTTGGCAAGTACCTTGGCAAAAAGAACATTCCAGCAATCACAGCTGTTGCAGCAGCTAATGGCGTGCCCATTTTCAGCCCAGCCATGGTTGACAGCGCGTATGGCGAAACCTTCCTCTTAGCAAAGAACCAAGGTCACAGTGTCCACATTGACAGTGTTAAAGAGTTTGACCAGTTCGTGCAGATAGGCACAAAAACCAAAGAAGTAGGCGTTGTCTACATCGGCGGAGGCGTCCCCAAAGACCTAACCCAACTCATCGCCATCAGCGTCAGCCCAATGACTGAGGACAAAGGCGTCCAAGGAAGACAAGGCGGACTACGCAAATCCCTGCAAGAATACTACTACCCCCACAAATACGCAATCCAACTCACCACCGACTCACCCCAATGGGGCGGCCTGAGCGGATGCACCCTGGAAGAGGCGATATCTTGGGGCAAAATCAACAGCGCCACAGGCACACGTGCAGTCTGCTACTGTGACGCAACCATTGCATTGCCTCTGATTTGCCACGCACTATCAGAGCGCGTAACTGAGAAACGCAAAGGTCCAGACATGAGCTGGATCTTCAAAGACATGCCACAAGCATAAAAAGCCCTTTCTTTTCATTTTTCTTTTTGTAAACCCTAACTCCTAAATTCTCCTTGGCAATTAGGTGTTTTCATGAAACTAGTTAGTGCATGCCTCATAGGGATAAACTGTAATTTTGAGGGAAAAAACTGGAAACAACTCGAACTGCTTGAAGAATTCAAAAAAGGCAATCTGTTCCCAATTTGTCCTGAGGTTATGGGTGGCTTGCCGATTCCAAGGGTTCCCGCGGAAATCGTTGGCGGTACAGGCGCGGACGTATTGGATGGGAAAGCCAAAGTGATCAACATGGATGGCGTTGATGTGACTGAGCAGTTTCTCAGGGGTGCCAATGAGGCTTTAAGGCTTGTAAAAATTGTTGGTGCCAGTGAGGTGTTGTTGACTGAGAAAAGCCCCTCTTGTGGGTGTGGCAGAATTTTTGACGGCACCTTCACGGAGAAATTCAAGAATGGCGATGGCGTAACCTGTGCGTTACTAAAGAGAAATAGCATTAAGGTTACCAAAATAGTTACAAAATCTCAGAATCAAAACCATACCTAAAAAATTTGGGAAAGGCTATTATGAGGTTATGGAGTTGCCAGAAACCTCTTTTCTAGTCGTCTGAGCCATGCTGGCGCGTTACGGAGTGCATAAATCAAAGTTGCAAACACTGCAACTTCAATCATTATACCTGGAATAAACACTGCAAGCATTAATGTTGGAAGTTCACCTTGCACCAAAAGCAGCAAGCAAAGACCTGTTGTTAGGAAAATCACTGTTAATGATGCTATTATACCTATGATTAAGAATGATTTTAAAGTGGGTTCTAGGCTGGTTTTTTGGCTTTTTTGGGCAAGGTTTAGGTATTTTTCGTCTTCTGTGGTGAGTTCGACTTTTAGTTGTTTGAGTTGGTTTAGTGCTTTTTTGCCCAAGGGAGTTAGTATATAGTGGTGTTGTTCGTTTTTCTCTATTAGCCCTGCTAACTGTTCAAGGTGATAATTTATTTTTCCAGTTGGCAAACTCAAGTCAGTGATTAACTCTGTGTATGCTGTGCCCGTGGGGTTTGCGTTTATGAGTTCAATTATGGCACGCCGCATGGGATGAGAAAGTGCTTGAAATATGATTGTTTCAGCTTCATCATTGTGTTTGGTCATTTTTAGCCCTGAATTTGATTAGGACTAATGTTGTTTAAATTACTTCTTGACAAAGCTTCCTTGACAAGAAATCTTACAGCTTCTTGCTTTGCCTTTGTATTAATGCTGCAGCCATTATAGGCAACACTACGGTGGCATCGCCCTCTATCATGACTTTTTTTGCCTTCTGATTAATCTTACCCCAACTGACGGCTTCGCGTGGTCGGGCTCCGCTTAGGCTTCCGTCCCACTCCACTGCAGTAGAAACATAAATGACGTAATCGAGTCCGTCTTTGAATTGGTTCCACCATATCGTGTGGTGTTTGCTGATTCCGCCGCCTACGATGAGTGCGCCAGTTTTGGGGGAGTCAAACATTAGGTCGCTTAATTGTCCCTCATCTTTGAGCAGGTTGATGTGGAAGTCTTTGTGGTCTTGACTAAACATCCATAATTGATACCCAACTGAACCGTCAGTAATACCTGGTACGTGAATGGGAATGTTGTTTTTTGCTGCCCAGTACAAAATTGAGGATTCATTGCAACATCGCAATCCGATTTCGCGGACTAACTCCGTGGTGCCAAGATCGCGTTTGCCCTCATTGTAGAGGTCAGTAAGGAGTTCTTGGATTTTCTTTTCCAGAATTATGCCGTAGCTGTCATTTGGCACAAGCACGTTTCCGAGGCGGTTGACGCCTTCTTGGTAGAGTTTGGAATCGTTCATCATGAAGTCGCCCTTGTAGTAGTCTTTCCAGCATCGGGCAACGTCATGGTCAAGGGTTCCGCAGGTGGTTATGATGACGTCGCACATTTTGCGTTTAACCATTTCGCGGATTACGCCGCGTGTGCCTGTGGCGATGATGTCAGCGGTGAATGAGAGGAATTTGACACATTTTTTGTCAGAAATCATATCCTGCATGATTGACACGCCGGTTGCGAGGTTACCCGCTGTAAAGCCCCATGCTTCGTCCATTTGTTCCACAAGCTCATTAACGGTCATTTCTTTGGTGAACTGGTAGTCTTTGACTGGGATTTTGTGTGCTTCATGCTTTGCCATAATTCTTGCCTCTATCATCTTGCAAAGAAGAAAACCAAGATAAAAGGCTTCGCACAGCCTAATTGACTATGCAATTGATGATTTTGCTGTAAATCTCAGGTGCCTTGCGACCTTTGTAGCCTGTGCAGCAGACGAGTTTATGGAGCAGTAACACCCACGTAAACATCAGATAAACAAGATAGACCATAAGACATAGTTAATAAACTGACACCAAAAAACCTCATTTAAGTGCTTATTTGGGCAAAAAGCCCTTTTCTGGTTACTTCTTACTTTTACTGCTAAAAGTTTATTATCCCTAAATTTTCAGTATATTTGTGAGATTTGAGATACAAATTATCACTGACCTTGCTGTCCTACTAGTTATTGCATCAGTTGTAACCCTGATTTTCTACAAACTCAAACAGCCCCTAATCATCGGATACCTAATTGCAGGCATAATCATCGGACCATACACACCACCCTTTAGCCTCATCTCCAACATCGACTTCCTCAACGTCTTCGCAGAAATCGGCGTCATTCTGCTCCTTTTCACTATTGGATTAGAATTTCCCATAGCCAAACTGCGCTCAATTGGACGCGTAGTAATAGGGGTTTCCGCGTTAGAAATCACTCTAATGCTTGTTGTTAGTTGGGCTTTGGGCACATTTCTGAATTGGGGATTTTATGACACACTCTTTCTGGGCGCAGCGCTTGCCAGCAGTAGCACCACAATAATCGCGAAAGTTCTAGGCGACCTTGGAAAAATGAAAGAAATCTCGTCAAGCATAATGTTGGGTGTGCTTGTTGTAGAGGACGTGGTGGTTGTGATACTTTTGGCGATGCTTCAAAACCTCGCCGTTTTACACGTTATCTCTGTAGCAGATTCTCTTTGGCTGGTGGCCAAATTAATAATTTTCATCGGTGGAACACTGATTGTAGGCGGATTTTTTATTCCCAAAATCATTGACCGCGTTGCGAAAACAGAAAAAACAGAAATCGTCTACATCCTAATGCTTGGAGTCTGCTTTGTTTTTGCCATAATCGCTACCCAGATTGGGTTTTCAGCAGCTATCGGCGCATTCATCATCGGAGTTGTGGTTGCCCGCTCAAAGGTCCGTGAAGAAATAAACCGTAAAATTGAGCCGTTTCAGCTTGTTTTTGGAGCCATATTTTTTGTTTCAATGGGTGCATTAATGGATATCTCAAAAATGGGCATGTACTGGCTTCCTGCAGTCATTATAACCTTGGCTGTTTTAGGAACCAAACTTGTTAGCTGTGGGTTTGGGACACGACTCTTTGGTTACGAGAAGACTATTGCTCTAAGAGTTGGGTTGGGAATGGCGCAAATTGGAGAGTTCGCCTTTATCGTTGTGAAAACTGGAAAGGACCTTGGGGTGTTAAGCGATTTCCTGTTACCTATAATTGGAGTTGCAACTATCATAACTTCATTTTTGACGCCATATTTGATACGGTTCTCTTACAAAAAAGATACAGGATAAGCATGCCCCGATATGGAGCTTGTGCAGTCTGCATAGGGATTGTCCGATAGTTTAAAGGAGGAGTTTATAGGAAACCTGCTTCCCGCAGCTTAAGCGCTAAGGAGATGCTTCCTTTGAATTTTACTCTGCCAGTGAAAAAAGCTTTTTCCGCGCTTAGCCTGTCGTGGACTAAATCCATGAAGTCGTCATCGTCCATCTCCAACGTAAGCGCCGCCTCTGGATTAACACCCTCAGTTACATCTATTTTCTGGTTTCTCACAGTGACGACCCAGTTGCCGCTGTTTTCACCGTTTATGTTTATTTGAGCAACCACGTCTATGTCTGCTGCTTTTTCAGGGTTAAATCTTGATGGCAATTCGTTGTCGAAGAATTCTTTTGGGGTTTTTGCGTCCATTTCCTTTCACTTCAACATTTTTAGGGGCGTTTTGGTTTTTGAACCTTTGCTATTTCCTAAAGAGGTCTTTTTCTTTGGGCCTGTTAAGGTCAGCGGCAGTCACGTTTTCTTCCACCTCATACTGATAACCCCTAATTATGGCTGCGGGAATACCCTCACAGGATTGCCCAATAACCAGTTCCGCCGCCGAAGCTAACTCATCAGCCACAGCAGTTTGCTTAATTCTCAGTGAATAACCAAACAGGTCTTTTTCTCCACGATGGTCCCGTATGGGTTTAATGCCTGAAGCACCCACTGCCACATTGATTTCTCCCATTCTAAACGGTCGCCCATGCGTGTCAGAAACGATAACAGCCACATTGATGCCTAAGATTTGTTTGATGTTTTTGCGGATTTTTTTAGCGGATAAGTTGGGATCTTTGGGAAGGGGAACAGCGTTTCGGTCACCTAAAACGTTTGAGCGGTCAACACCCGCGTTAGCACAAACAATCCCACTTTTTGTCTCAGTTATTATGCTGTTTGGTCCTACGCGTACAAGGTCTTTTGATTCATCTAAAACCAATTGAACCATCACAGGGTCTTTGCCAGTTTTCTGAGCTATCTCTATTGCCTGCTCTGTCGGCGTGATAGTATCAAGGTTTACAATGGTTCCTTCAGATTTGGAAACAACCACATGAGTGATTACTACCACATCATTTTCCTGGAGAGGTGTGCCTTTTTTGTTTGTGGCATCCGCAATTAACTGTGCAAGGTCATCGCCGGGTTCTATTAGGGGCAAGCCTTCAACTGGGATTACTTGTACGGGGTTCAACGTCTGTTTTTCTCCTGAATTGCTTGGCAAAAAAACACGTTCAACCTTATCTATATTGCTTTTCCCCAGAAAAAGCGTTAAACGCCTTAAAGGAGTAATTCCTGAAGAAAACAGTCTCTAGAAAAGCAGAATACCCCTTATTTTAGAAAGTATTATAAAAAAAGCATTACAAACTTTTTTTGAGGAAACAGAAATGGATAAGGTTCACTCGATTCTCCTTTGTTTAATGCTCATCACTTGTCTTGCTATATCAACCAGTTACACGCAAGCATCAACTCAAGACAGCTGGGAAACAAAGGCAGCTATGCCGACAGGCAGAAGCCAGTTGGGCGTAGCTGTAGTTCAAGACAAAATATATGCCATCGGCGGAGAAATAAAAAAGACAAACCTTGAATCACACAGCAATGAAATGTATGATCCATCTACAAACACGTGGACAACAAAACAGCCAATGCCCACTGTAAGAGGCGCTTTTGGAATAGCCGCGTATAACAACAAAATTTACTGTATAAGCGGATGCATAATTGGTAAAATTTCTGTGGAGATAGGCAGTTGGGAAATAACCGGAGTAAACGAAGTTTATGACCCCCAAACAAACACCTGGAGCACCAAAGCTTCAATGCCTAATCCCAGATACGGGTTAAACGCACATGTCATTAACGGGAAAATCTATCTGATAGGAGGACATAATGGCACAGACACTGTTAACTTGAATTCTGTATACGATATAGCAACCGATACGTGGTCTACCAAAACCCCTGTGCCTCACGCAGTCCAAAATTATGCTTCCGCTGTTGTGGGAGACAAAATATACCTAATAGGCGGATTTATTGCTCATCCCGTAACACCCATTGTTAGCGATAAAACTCAAGTTTATGACCCAAAAACCGACACATGGAGCAATGAATCGTCAGCAATTCCCACTTCTTTGCGGTCAGGAAAGGCAGTAGCTGTACAAGAGGAGTCACAAAATAAAATCTATGTCATTGGCGGAAGCGTCTTGGGCACTTGGGTTTATACTGTTGAATCAGACTCTTGGGTTCAGGCATCTGCAATGTCAACTGACCGAGACTATTTCGGGATTGGGGTGGCAAATGATGCTTTATATGTTATTGGAGGAGCCAACTCACTAATAGAGCAGTACATGACCATAAATGAAAGCTACAAACTGGACATCACTGAAAGCAAACCCTTCATAACTGAAACCATCGCCATAATCCTTGGTGTAGCAGTTGCAAGCATAGTTATTGCAGCCTCAGCCATAATAGTGTACCACTACAAACGCAAATCAGCAAAACCCACATAGCCAACCTATTTGGCGTCTATTAGGCTCCAAATAGTTAATCATTGCAGAAACGATAGAGGGGAGGTCGGTAACGGCTGATTTCTGACCCAAAAAAAAACTGTTTTTGTATACAAAAGCATCGACCAAACACAAAAGAACTGAGTAATGTCGGGTATAGTGAGCGGTTTTTGTGTTGACGACACGTTTTTAAGCGGTCACTCCCATAGCCTTTCTAAAAATGGAGGCAATCTTTACGGATTACTCAAAACTTATCGAAACAGTTCCCGCTGAAAAGTGGGGTCCACTATCTGAACAGTTAATCGGCGTTATTTTAAGCGCAAAAAATGACTCAAAAATGCCCAATAATCTGGCACAAGCTATCCTTCTAGGCATGAAAAACGGCACCTCAGCCACCAAAAACGGCTTAATCTGCCTGTTTGAAGCTGCCGTGTTGCTTGATGCAGAAAAAACTGTGGCTGCATTGAGTAAAATGGAGATGCTTAGTTTAGCTGAACAGATAGTTCAAACGATGTATAAGGGAGGAAATTAAGTTGGCACTTAAATTCGGAATAGAGTTTGTTCCCAAAGATGCATACTGGAAATTAGCAGCATACGCCCTGCAAGCTGAAAAGCAAGGATTTGACAACCTATGGGTAACCGACCACTACGGCAACCGCAACGTATATGTCTCCTTAGCAGCAGCGGCACTCTACACAAACAAAATCACCTTCGGAACAGGCGTCACCAACCCATGGATGGTTAACCCAGTCATAACCGCACAAGCAATAGCCACCCTAAACGAACTCGCCCCAGGACGCGTCGTTTTAGGTATAGGTGCAGGAGACAAAACCACTCTTGAAGCCGTCGGCATAGAAATGGGCAAACCAATGGCGGCAGTCAGGGAATCCATTGAAATGTTCCGCAAACTAACCGCAGGCGAGAAAGTAGAGTTCCAAGGTGACATCTTCAAAGCCTCAGGAGCCAAACTGAACTTTAAAGTTGCAAACAAAATCCCCGTGTACGTGGGTGCTCAGGGTCCAAAAATGCTGGAAATGGCAGGAAAAATCGGTGACGGTGTCCTAGTCAATGCAAGCCACCCAAGCGACATCCAATTCGCAGTTCAAATGGCAAACCAAGGCCTCGAACAAGCAGGTAAATCACCCGCAGACTTTGACATAACCGCATACACATCATTTTCAGTTAACGAAGACCCAAAGAAAGCAGTCAAAGCAGCCGCGCCAGTAGTTGCCTTTATCGTTGCAGGTAGCCCCGCAGCAGTTCTTGAAAAACACAAAATCGACGTTGCAAAAGCAGATGAACTACGCACGGCACTAAAAGCAGGAGACTTCCCCAAAGCCATCGGAGCTGTAACACCTGAAATGCTTAACGCTTTTTCAATCTGTGGCACACCAGACATGTGTATCGAGAAAATCGCGGCACTACAGAAAATAGGCATTGGCCAGTTTGTTGTAGGCTCACCGATTGGCTCAAACGTTAAAGCATCAATTGACTTGATTGGTCAAAAAATCATTCCACACTTTAAATAAACCCAACATTTTTGCCCCTTTTTCTTTTGGGGCATCTAAATATTTTTAGGCAACCATCCCAAACAAACTAAAGCTAATGATGGCTCGGGGTGTCGAATGTGGTTGTCTACGCCATTGTGCCTGTCAAAAAAATAACAGCTTCTAAGAGGCGACTCTCTCAAAACTTAAACACCCAACAACGCAAAACCCTAACCATCACAATGCTACAAGACGTCCTGTATGCCCTCAAAGCATCAACAGTCACAAACATTTTAGTTGTCAGCAACGACTCAAATGTTAAAGCAATAGCACAACGATTTAACGTAGACTTTTTTGCCCCAACCCACAGAGGCTTAAACTTTGCCATTGAAGAAGCCTTTGCATGGTGCCTTAAAAACAAGGCAGACGCGGTGCTTGTTTTACCTGCAGACTTACCGCTTATAACATCTAAAGACATTAACGTGCTTGCAGAGTTAGGTTCTGTTGGGCAATGTGTGGTTTTGGTGCCTTCCAAAGATTGGGGAACTAACGCTCTTTTCCAGAGACCACCTGATTTGGTGCATGCCAGTTTCGGTCCTGAAAGTTTCCATAAACACATGCAAGAAGCCACAAGTAGAGATGTCCGTGTTAGATTCTATTATTCTTTGGGTGCAGGGTTAGATATTGATTCAGTTGATGATTTGCAGTTGCTACTGAAAATTGACAATAACACTGCAAGTAGGCAGGTTTTAGAAAAATTCAAAGCCGCAAAGAATGCGGATAAATGAAAGTTATTGTTTCTCGTTAGGGTGAGGTAAACCGCTTATGTGGATGCCTGCACCGACAATCTTGTAGCGTACGTTGATGTAGATGAGTGCTGCGGTTAAGGTTTCAACAGCAACAGCGTTCTGTATTGGACCCGCATCATACGCAGTGATTCCAGTTCGGTTAATGAGGTTAATGACTATGTCGCGGGTTGCTCTGTCGCCGCCAACAACTAGCACGTCGGTTTTGATGTCTCCTGTGTAATTTAGAAGTTGCTCAGGGCAAATGTTTTGAAAAGCATCAATAACTTTGGCTTCAGGACCTAGGAAGGTTTGGATTTCTTGGGCGATTGAGCCTGTGGGGTTGATGAAGGCGCGGGTTTTTTTCTCCATGTCAAGTGATGATGCAATGTTTATCACTATTTTTCCAGCAGTACAATCTTTTATTTCTGCAATTGAACGATTTATTGCAGTATATGGAACCGCCAAAATGATTATGTCTGCTTTCTGTGCTGCTTCACAATTGGTGCACCCTGTGACACCGTCTAATTTACACTCTAAGTTAACCATAGTTGCAAAGGATTTTGCTTTTGCGGGGTCACGTGAACCTATAATTACGGGTAATCCGGCTTTTGCGAATCTGCCTGCGATTGCGCTCCCTTCTCTACCGGTTCCACCTATTATGGCAATTGTTGGATTAGGATTTGGGTTCGACATTTGAGTATCTCTGTAGGTAATTGGCAGGTGGCTTTTTAAGCTCTTCGGAGGTTTACAAAATTAAATGAAAAGGTTATCTTCCCGTAAAAAATAAGCATTCACTACTAAAAGGAAAACAATACAGTAGTTGATGATTTGCAAAAGAAAAAGTCCCCCATATACTATGTCTTTGGAAATGAGGAATTACTTGACCAAATTGCGCCGCTACAGACACTTTTGAATAGGCAGCTTTTACATTTGTCCAAATATTTCAAAGAACACCACCAAACTATGACCTTTGAAAAAAGCAACTTCTACAAAAATCAAAAGCTGCAAAATACATAGGAATAGCCTTGGTTTGGGGTTTTTATGGACTTTTGGGTTAGGAAGTAGGCGCTGTCAAGGCCAAATTTTAGTGGCATTTTTACCAGTAGGCTTACGTACTCGGTATATCGCCACCGCTAAAGAGACAATCAAGATAACAATTACCGCAACAATTATGATAACAACAAAGTCCACGGGGAAGGACACAAAATTACGTGTAGCTGATGCTGACGCGGTTTGGTTGGCGCTGTCGTAGGCGACAACTTCTATTGTATGCTCACCCAGCGGGTAATCTTCAGTGTTAAACGACCAACTAAATGGAGCAGTAAGGTCGTTTTGTTGTAGTTCGTCATCAAGGTAAAATTCTACGCGAATCACATCTTCGGAAACAGCGGCGTTAGCAGTAAAGTACCCGTTAATGTCACCGCCCATGCCGTAACCATTATCCTTGTAGAAGCTGATGCTAACTGTAGGAGTGGCTTGTGTAACTATTACAAAAGACAGCATGACTGCTAAAATAACGATGAAAAGACAAAAACAGCTTCTTTTTTTACCCATAACGCTAACACTCTGTTTACGTTAACTATGAAGTTGCCTAATAATATTTTGTAATCACCCGTATAATAGTCTCAAGCAGTGCCCAGATAAGAAATTGTTATCATTACAAAAAAGGGTCAATACTTTTTTATTTTCACACCAACTATGATTAGCATGTCGTCATCAACAATGATAGCTAATGAAAATCAAGAATCACCTGACATCAAAAAGGCAATAATTATTGTCCTTTTAGTAAGCATAGCAATCTTCGCCATCATCCTTGTAGGCATGACATTAACCAAACCCGCTCAGGACGGAAACCCCACCACCCTAACCTTTGCCCTATACCAATCAGTCACCTACAACCACAACGACACAAACTACGAACTCAAATACGAACCCGCAGGGCAAGCAAACCTGCTCATTGTCAATTCACAAGGACAATCATTTAACTATCCCGCGGTTGCAGGTGCAGCATACGACACGCTGGGAATAAGAGTAACGATAATTTCAGCCACACAAGAATTAATTGTCGTACATGTAGCTCCTTTAGAAAATGAAACTACTTAGCTTGTTAAGGCTCTATTTTGATTATTTGCGGTATCTTTCCCGCGGTTCCCACTTGTCCTTGAAAAATTATCATAACACCCTCCACACCCTCAATTGCTAAAGCCCATTCGATTCCAGCCTTAATCGCCGTCGCCACGTCGCCTTTCACCACGTTACCAACCGCTGTTGCCGCAGCATCCGCCAAACCTGCATCCTTGCAGAAAATGATTGCCGCTTCAGCATCCCCAAAACTCAACGCATGACTAAAACGTCCAGAACTCGTCGCAAGACCAAAAGGAAACTCTGTTAACCTAAAACCAAACCGCCGCGATAGGGGTTCATTGCCCATTGCAACCGCGACGTCCACGGGTATGTTAGATTGCGCTGAGATTTCTCCGCCGTCCTCAACAACCGCCACGCCGCAACCAGCCTGTATCATGTCGTGCACGGCTAAATCGGCGATTACACCTGCAACTGCCGCCATGGGTCCAACGTCGGCTTTTTGGGCTGCCTGTGCCATCAGCCTAGCAACAAGAGGGGCTTTAGGGATGGGTAGGGGTTTTAGGGTGTGTTGAAATTTCGGGTGGGATTTAACGTAGTTTTCGAGTTCTTGATAGTTGCGTTTTATGGATTCTTTGGCTATGTCTATCGCGTTTTGCTGGTCAGAAATTATGGTACATTGGGATTCTTTATAGGTAAAGCTTTCTTTAATCAGGTTCCCCGTCAAGTTTTTTTACCTTAACCACGTGGGTACCGTTGTTATTTGGTTTGATAGATTTAATTGCTCTAGCAGGGCAAGCGTCAACACAAATACTGCAGCTACTGCCAACACAGCGTTCCTTATCAAACTCTACAGTTCCGTCTTTTCCAAAGCTGATAGCTTCGACAGGGCACAGGGCAATGCAGCTTCCGCAGCTAAAGCATTTTTCTTTGTCTACCTCGATGAGTTTTGGCACGGTTACGGTTACGCCTCTTTTTCGGAAGGCATCTACGATTTTTTGCATTGATTCATCGGGGACTTCAGCGAGGATTTCTCCGCCTTTAGTGCTAATGTGGGCTGAGAGAATCACTATTGGAACTTTGTATTGTATTATTATTTCTGAGGCAATGGGTTCAGAAAACTGTTCTTCGTTAAATCGGATAAGTATTCTTCCCACATCTATTTCCTCCCAAGCAGTTTAGCTACATCTTCAGAGGTTACAATACCCAACACTTTATTCTCAATATCAAGTACAGGTAAAGCTGAAATGCTATGCTGCGCCATCCGTTTTGAAGCAACTTCTAAGGGCTCATCAGGTTTAGCAGTGAACACACGGCGAGTTTCGATGTCAGCGAGCGCTTTTTTGCCTTCTGCCATAGCACGTGTAACGTCCCATGATGTAACGATGCCAAGCAGTTTGTTTTGCTCATCCACAACAACTATGTGGTTAACTGATTGGGTAATCATACGTTCGGCAATTGCCTGAATAGCTTCAGCTTCAGTACATGTAACCGCTGATTGCATGACACTAACCACGAAGGGGATTTCTTCAGTTTGTCTCATGGGCTTAACAGTAGCTTCAGTTGGTAAACGCTCTATAGGAGCAGTCAAATAGAAGCTTCCTTCCTGAATCCATTCCTTGAGAGTTTGCGCAACCTTTCGTGCCATCTTCAAACTTGACAGCGAGCTAACACGAACTCTTTTGTCGTTGATTGTGATTGAGCCTGACTTGAGTTCTTTGTAGCTTACCTTACCAAAAGTGGGGCGATTGCGTCTTGGTACACTGTAATCCACGATGTCAGTGAAGATTTGGCTGTCACGTATCGCAGTTTTCTTTGCCAACCCCAAATTCAGAAGTGGAATTGGAACTCCTAAACCAACGTACATGGAGGTGCCATACTTGGTGAAACTGGCTCCCTGCAAAAACTCTGGATTCATTTGTTTTGCATCTCCTTTGACCATCAGGGTGCCGTTTTGGTTTTGGGGGCTATGCTGGGTGCCCTCACCGATAACGTAGCCTTGTCCGCCGCCAAGAAAAATGCGGGTGCCAAACCCGATTGTTTCGTAGTCGGGGTCGTTCATTAATGGGTTGAGTTCGCCTGCGCCTGAGAAGGTGGCGTTGCGGAATCTTGGCAGGAGCTTGTTCATGTAGGTGTAGATGATTTCGTTGCTGCTGTTTACTGCGCAGTTGTAACGTTGGTAGCAGTTTCGGAAGTTAAGCAGGTAGAATTGGTTGAGGTCGTCTTTGGTAAGGGTTGTTTTTACCGATGTGCGTGGGTAGCAGTCTGTACCGTAGGCAGTGGCTCTAAACTCGACTTCTTTACCAGCCACCAAATCTTGAATAACGTGACCGCCACCATACTCAGAAGAATGCTTCTCATCCATGTTTGATGCGCCAATATACAGGTCCACTGCGGCTCCGGGGTGACAAACTTCCACGTCATTAAACCATGCACGGTCAATTTTGATTGGAGGGTCAGAATGACCAAGATTAACTAGTGCGCCTGAGCTGCACATTGCGCCAAAGGTACCTGTTGTAACCACATCTACTTCTTTATAGGCAACTTCCACGCCGCTGCTTTCAACAAGTTTTTTCATTTCCTCAGCGGTAAGAACTTGGACGTCGCCTTTTTTGATTTTGGCATTTATTTCTTCGATAGTGCGTCCTTGAGTATTTGGGTTTGACAATTAGCCTTACCTTTAGTGAACAATCGAGAAGGTGGTGCAGCAATATAATATTTTCCCGATAAAACCTAATAGGATTAGTTGGAAAAAAAGCCCAGTTGGGCTTGATTAATTGGAGTGTGTAAAAGCTTTTAAGAAAAAACAAAACAAATTAGTCACTGTTGTAAAATATGCTTCAATTCATCAGGGTATATTCAACGCAGGCAGGAATCCACGTCGTATATTATCCTGTAATTTCGGTTATTATGCTTGGTTTGCTGTTGGGTGGAATTGGAGTTTCAATAAAAAGTAAGCGTTTCCGCAGACCTGCGGGCGCTGTCTTATTTTTGACAGGTATACTAACGGCTATTCCGTATTATCTAATTTTAGCAAGCTTATTTTACCCAGACTGTACAGCCGATTATGAAGTCGCCTTCATGTGGGGATGCCTAAATTTTATAGTTGGAGGAGCAATCCTCGTCTATACCCGTTTAAAAAATTGGATTGATGCTACCAGACTTTCCACGGTAGCTTGTCCATGTACTCGTTGAGGCTGCGTATTGTGTTGCCATTTTGGTCTTTCTGTTTAAGCACATCCACTAGCGCTGCGGCGAGCTGCAGGTTAGTGATTACAGGTATGTTAAATTCTACTGCTTGACGCCGAATTACATAACCATCAGTGATTATGTCAGATATGTTTGAGCGTTTGTTTGCCATGGGCACGTTGATGACTAAGTCGATTTTGTGTTCCTGCAGATAATCTAGTATGTTGGGGTCGTTTCCCTCGTTGACTTTATAGAGCACCTTGGTCTGTATGCCTGCCTCGTTAAGAACACCTGCAGTGTGCGCGGTTGCGTAGAGTCTAAAGCCTAAATCGGCAAAAGCCTGAGCAAGCGGGATTACACGTTGTTTGCGTGTTTTGTCCCCACCAACGCTGAGTAAGACGGCTCCGTCTTTGGGAGGCAATGTGAACTCTGCTGCCTGCATCGCTTTAGAGAAGGCATCCGCAAAGTTTTCGCCAAGACAAGCCACCTCGCCTGTGCTAAGCATTTCCACACCCAAAACTGGGTCAGCTCCACTAAGACGCATAAAGCTGAATTGGGGAACCTTAACGCCCACGTGAGGCGCAATTTTCATGGGTGAGAGGTTTACGGTGATTTTTTTACCCAACATAGCCAAGGTTGCCTGCTCAATCATGTTTACGCCGCGGGTTTTGCTTACAAACGGCATAGAACGTGACGCGCGTAGGTTGCATTCGATAACGTTGACTACGTCGTCCTTGACGAGATATTGTATGTTGTATGGTCCGTGGATTTTGAGGGCTCGTACGATGCTTATGGTGTCTTCTTCGATTTTCTTTTGAACTTCAGGTTTGAGTGCTTGGGGTGGAATGGTCATGGTTGCATCGCCGCTGTGGACGCCTGCGTTTTCCACGTGTTCCATGATAGCGCCAATCAGCACACTTTCGCCGTCTGAGACTCCGTCAACTTCGACTTCTTTGGCGCGGTTGATGAATTTGCTGATAACCACTGGGTGGTCTCGGGAAACTTTTGCCGCAAGCTTTAGGAAGTTCTCCAGCGCTGCCTCATTATAAGCCACACGCATAGCTGAACCTGACAGTACATAGCTTGGACGTACGATAACTGGGTACCCGATTTTCTCAGCGAACCGTTTAGCTTCGGTAATGGAGAGCAGTTTGCTCCAGCCAGGCTGTTTTATGCCAAGTTGGTCAAGCAGCGCACTGAATTTTGAGCGGTCCTCGGCTAGGTCCACGTTTTGCGCTGAGGTTCCCAAAATGTTTATGCCCGCATCTGAGAGGGGCATTGAGAGGTTGTTTGGAATTTGTCCGCCTACACTGGTGATTACTCCGAGCGGGTTTTCTTTGTCGCAGATGTCTAAAATGCGTTCTTTGGTGAGTTCTTCAAAGTAGAGTTTGTCTGATATGTCATAGTCTGTGCTGACGGTTTCAGGGTTATAGTTTACCATGATGGCTTCTTTTATGCCATTCTTTTTGAGCGCCCAAATCGTGTTAACACCGCACCAGTCAAACTCAACACTAGAACCGATACGGAAAACGCCTGCACCAAGCACGACAACTTTGCTTTGGTTGTTGCTAAAATCTACGTCATCTTCGTCTCCGCCGTAGGTCATGTAGAGATAGTTGGTTTTGGCTGGCCATTCCGCTGCTAATGTGTCAATCTGCTTAACCACTGGAAGTATGCCGTTGCTTTTGCGGTAGGTGCGGATTGTGTCTTCCTTGGTTTCTTGGCATACTGCAATTTGTTCATCGGAGAAGCCGATGCGTTTGGCTTCGCGGACGATTTCTGCGGCTGATGGGTCGGCGAGGTTTATTTCGGTGAGTTTGGTTTCCATGTCAAGGATGTTTTGGATTTTGTGAAGGAAGAAGGGGTCTATGCCGCTGATGCGGTAGAGTTCGGGTATGCTAATGCCCATGCGGAGGGCTTTGCTTATTTTGTATAGGCGCTCGTCGGTGGGGTTTGCCATTGCATCACGGATTTTGGCTTCCGACTCGGGCTCTGAATCTTCAGGGTTACAGACAAGTCCAATCTTGCCCGTGTCCAGCATACGAACCGCTTTCTGAAGTGCCTCCTCAAAACACCTACCAATAGCCATTACCTCCCCCACACTACGCATCTGTGGACCAACATGACGGTCAGCATTCTTGAACTTCTGGAGGTCCCAACGTGGAATCTTCACGGTGATGTAGTCAAGGGCTGGCTCGAAACAAGCGGTTGTAACTTCAGTGACTTTGTTTACCAGTTCAGGCAAAAGATAGCCCAAAGTGAGTTTCGTTGCGATATAAGCCAGTGGGTAACCTGTAACTTTGCTTGCCAACGCGGAGCTACGAGACATTCTGGAGTTTACTTCGATGACGCGGTACTCCTCAGACTTAGGGTGCAGTGCCCATTGAATGTTGCATTCGCCCACGATACCTAAGCTTCGAATTGCATTTAGTGAAGTGGAACGTATTAGGTGGTATTCGCGGTTGCTCATTGTTTGAGATGGTGCAACAACGATTGAGTCGCCTGTGTGTACGCCCATGGGGTCAAAGTTTTCCATGTTACACACTGTTAAGCAGTTGCCCGCGTAATCCCGCATAACCTCGTACTCGACTTCTTTCCAGTGACCCACATACTCCTCAATTAAAACTTGAGTGATACGACTCTGAGCTAAACCACGAGTTGCAATTTCTTTGAGTTCTCGCTCATCATGCGCTACGCCTGAGCCTTTACCGCCCAAAGTGTAAGCAACACGAACAATAACAGGATAACCAATCTCCTCTGCAACATCCAAAGCCGCCTGCACACTGGTTGCGGATTTGCTTTTCAGTGGTGTAACGTTAGCTTTGAGCATTGCCTGACGGAATCTTTCGCGGTCACCCGTGTCTTCTATGGCTGAAACGGGGGTTCCCAGCACTTTCACGTTGTATTTGTCAAGCACACCTGTTTTTGCTAGTTCAATGCCGCAGTTAAGTGCAGTTTGTCCGCCAAATCCCAGCAGTATGCCATCTGGGCGTTCTTTAACGATGACTTTCTCAACAAATTCAGGCGTTACTGGAAGAAGGTACACTTTGCCTGATAATCTGGGGTCGGTTTGGATGGTTGCAATGTTGGGGTTAATTAATACGGTTTCTATGCCTTCTTCGGTTAGGGCTTTTAGACATTGGCTACCGCTGTAGTCGAACTCGGCGGCTTCACCGATTTTGATGGCTCCACTGCCCAGAACCAACACTTTTTTGATCCATTCAAACTTGGGCATTAAGCTCTTGCCTCCAAGGTTTTTGCGAACTTGTCAAACAACAGTTCGGTATCGTAGGGTCCTGGAGATGCCTCGGGATGCCATTGCACAGCAAAAATGGGCTTATTTTTGTGCTTAATACCCTCGGCGGTTTTGTCGTTAGGGTTAATAAACCATGGTTCCAAGGGTGTGCTCTTTAGGGAATCCATATCTATTGCGTACCCGTGATTTTGAGTGGTTATGTAGCAGCGGTTATTGTTTAGGTCAAGTGCGGGCTGGTTTTGTGCACGGTGACCGAACTTGAGCTTGTAAGTGTCAGCACCTAAGGCTAAAGCCAAAATTTGTGCACCTAAACAAATTCCCATCAAAGGAAGCTTATCGGCAACTTCTCGGATGGTTTCGATTGTTTTTACACATTTCTTAGGGTTACCAGGTCCGTTACTGAGAAATACACCGTCGGGGTTGTAGCTTAAAACTTCCTCAACTGAGGTGTCATAGGGAACACGGACAACGTTTATTCCCCGCTTGAGCAGGTTACGGATTATGTTGTATTTTACTCCGCAGTCGATTAGGACAACGGTTTTTTTTGCGCCATCTACAGTGTATTTGCAGGGTTTCTTGACGGAGACCTCTTTTACTAGGTCGGTTTGGTTGGGGTCAGCGATGTTTTTGCCGTTATTTAGAAGCGCTTCCAAATCGGGTTTTTCGCCTGCATCAAAAGTTTGAAGTATACCCAGCATTACACCGTGCGTTCGCAGTTTCTTGGTTAAGCGTCTGGTGTCCACACCGTAAATGTCCGGCACGCCTTCGTCGCTGAGCCACTTGTCCAGCGTTCGTGCGGATGCCCAATGAAAGGGTTCATGGCAGAGTTCATGTATGATTAGGCCTTGGACTTGGATGTGGTCGGACTCAAAAAACAGTGGCAGCCCATGGTCCATGTCATTTCTTGGAACACCATAATTGCCAACCATTGGATAAGTGAATGTTAAAATCTGCCCTTTATAGGACGGGTCAGTGAGTGCTTCGGGGTAGCCGACCATTTGTGTTGCAAAAACGACTTCCCCGCTGATTTTTCCTGTTGCTCCAAAACCTTTCCCGATAAATGACGTTCCGTCTTCAAGTAGCAGAACAGCTTTCTTATTTTTGATGGATGTATTTTGTGGGACCAAAGCCCTATTCAACCTGCAATTTTAACTTTTTAAGTGTTATGTTTTTGAGCTACCCAGCCCAGAATAAGAGGTTACCGTGTCCTGTAGCAGTTTTTGGGATTGAGCAATGCCTTTTTTGAGTTTGTCTATGCTTGCCTTGGAGGTGTCGATGCGCTTTTGGCTTAGTACTAAGGATTTTTTAACCTCTGCCGTTGAAGGTCCGCCTTGAACTTTATAGGTTTCTATTAGTTTGATGGGATTTGCGCATTCAACGATATCAGCGTTTTTAACGTTCAATTTTAAATTGGAAGCTTCCAAGGCACATTTAGCCAGCAAATCTGGCATTGCACCTGACAGAGTCTTTCCCTGCTCAATAAGCACCTTCACGAGTGCACCCACGATTTTGTGAGCTGTACGGAAGGGTACATTGTACTTGCGGACAAGCATGTTTGCCAGCTCGGTTGCGCCAACAAACCCTGCTGCCGGGTCGTCCTCTTTGATTTGGGTAACTTTGATGTTTGGAATTAGCTGGGTTAGGATCGTTAGGGATTTGGAGAGGTTGTCTATTGTTGCCCATAGTTTAGGTGTGACTTCCTGCAAATCCAAATTATAAGTGGTGGGTAAACTCTTCAAAATCCCAGCGCACACCACGTAATCGCCAAGCGCGTAACTTGCTCGTGCCCGAATTATTTCGAGAACTTCAGGATTCTTCTTTTGAGGCATAATGCTGCTGGTGCTGGTGAACTCGTCAGGCAACTCCACCACGCCAAACTCGGGTGAACTCCAAACAATGAAATCTTCAGCTAAACGGCTCAAATTCACAGCCATCAACGCCAACGCAGAAACGGTTTCCACAATAAAGTCTCGGCTACCAACTGCATCGAGCGAATTATCCAACACCTCATCAAACCCGAGAAGGTTTGCGGTGGTTTGGCGGTTAATTGGGAAACTTGTGGTTGCTAGTGCGCCAGCGCCAAGTGGACACAGGTTCACGTGCTGATAAGCCGCTTGGAGCCGTTGGAGGTCTCGAGTGAGCCCATTAATGTGTAAGAGAAGATAATGCCCAAAGGTGACTGGTTGGGCGGGCTGAAGATGAGTGTACTCTAAGATAACTGTGCTGACGTGTTTGTTTGCGGTTTCAATCATTGCTTGCTGCATATTTAATGTGAGGTCCATTAGGCAGAGCAATTCGTTGCGCAGTTCCATGCGTATGGCAGTGGCAACTTGGTCATTTCGGCTTTTGGCAATGTGCAAGTTTCCGCCGACTTCAGGACCTGTTTCTGCCAGAACCACTTCTTCAACTGCCATGTGAACGTCTTCTTTTGAGGGGTCAAGCTGGATTTTCTCGTTTTTGGTCAGCGCTATGAGGAGTTTTGCACCGTCTTGTTGTGGGATGATTTTTTGTTCAATCAACATAGCAACATGTGCCTTGTTTATGGCGACGACAGCGTCTGCTAATCGTGCGTCATCTTTGATAGAGGAGGCAAACTTGGCAACGTCATCACGCACGTTTCCCAAGCGTCCTCCATGCAGCATCTTTGACGTTTCCCTCAACCTCCCTCAAACATTGTTTGGTTACTTGGCGTCCTCGGCAGCTTTCTTTAAGCTGTTGTACATTCGGGTTTGCAAGCCCCACAGTTCAATGAATCCATGTGAGTATGACTGGTTGAAACTGGTTTTGATGTTATAGTTTGCAAGGTTCTTGTCATAGAGCGAGTATGGTGAGCTGCGCCCGATAACTATCATGCTGCCCTTGTAGAGTTTCAGTTTAACTTCGCCTGTCACGTTTTCTTGTGACTTGTTAATGTAAGCATCCAAATCATCCTTTAAGGGGTCGACCCATAAACCAGCATAAGCCAAAAACACCCATTCAGCATCAACATGCTGTTTGAAAAGAACTTGGTGACGTGTCATGACCATCTTTTCTAGATCTTTGTGGGCTTCAAGTATAACAAGCGCAGCTGGGCACTCGTAAACTTCACGGGATTTGATGCCAACGAGTCGGTCTTCAATATGGTCGATTCGTCCTACACCGTTTCGTCCAGCAATCTTGTTAACTTCCATTACAAGCTCAAGCGGCACCATCTTTTTGCCGTTAACAGAAACGGGAACACCTGCCTCAAAACCGATGGTGACGATTTCTGGTTTATCAGGTGCCTTCTCGGGCGCGACAGTCCACTCGTAAGCGTCATCTGGGGGAATATTGTTTGCATCCTCAAGTAAACCGCATTCGATGGCGCGTCCCCAAACACTGGCATCTATACTGTATTTTTTAGCGTTTTCAGAAACGTGGATGCCTTTGGTTTTGGCATATTCCATTTCTTCTTCGCGGGTCATGCCCCATTCACGAATGGGCGCGAGGACTTTTTTGCCGGGTGCCAAACTGCTAAGAGATATATCAAAGCGAACTTGGTCGTTTCCGCGTCCAGTACAACCGTGTGCAAGACCCGTTGCGCCTTCGGCTTGGGCGATTTCAACCATTTTCTTGGCGATTAGAGGTCGGGAAAGACTGGTGCTTATGGGATATTTGCCCTCGTAGAGCGCGTTGGCTTTGATTGCTGGGAAAATGTAGTCTTTGGCAAACTCGTCTTTGGCGTCAATGGAGAAGTGTTTGTAGACGCCGAGGTTTTGGGCTTTTAATGCTGCACCCTCAAGGTCTTCTTGTTGTCCAACGTCGACAGTTACAGTTATCACATCGGCGTCGTATTTTTCTTGAATGTACTTGATTAGCACGGATGTGTCTAATCCGCCACTGTAAGCGAGCACAATTTTTTCTTTTATGGTTAGCTCCCCCAATTACGGTTTTGAATCTTCCCCTTACGTTGAGGGCTGTATTTTTAAAGGTTGTGACTTTTTTGTTACTTAACAAGCTTTAAATGTTTCATTTGGTACACTCAACTTAAGATGACCATAGCACAAAACGTCCGCGAACTTCTCAAAAACAAACCATATCTACTCGAAGCCCTAGAGCAGGGCATAGTCAATCTCAGCGAACTATCAAGGCAACTCCAAGGCGAACTAAAAACCACCAACACCAGCGCAGTAAAAGCAGCCCTGCGCCGCTACTCCGAAGAACTCCAAAAACACAAAAAAAGACGAGAAGAAAAAGTCCGCCACCTACTCAAAAAAAGCAACATCGCAGTATACGACCGCAAAGCCGTCATGATAACCTCCAAAGAAATCAACCAAAAAAAAGCAATGAAAGTCGACCTACTCGACAAATTCGTGTATTTACTTGACAAAAACGAGATGCCCCCACGCATAAGCACCCTTGACCGCCACGACAACTGCACCATGATAGTTGTACACTCCCCCGAAGAACTGGAAGCAACACCGGGAGTTGTCGCGTTTTTAGCCAACCGCCTTGCTGAGCAGAATGTGAACATGGTTGAGTTCATCAGTTGCTGGACAGAAACCATCATCGTTGTAGAGAAGAAGGACAGCCTAAAAACCTATGAAGTCTTATCAAACCTAGTGAGCTAAGGTTTGGACTTGTGGGCATGGGATAAATGTTCATTTGTTTTACGTTAAGTCAGTAACTGCTTTTTTACCCCTAATATGATAATCAATTGCTAAGCTGTAGAAAAAAGCGAGAAAAGCCGTAGAGCCAATTGCAAAATAGAGCGCGGTATAGCTAACCAGATTAGTGAGCGTTAAACCCCAGAAAATAAAATTGCACAGGATTGTTAGTACAGCAACAATGGGAACAGTATCATAAAGAAAGTGGTTTAAACTGGTCTTTCTTCTAACATAAATATCTAAAATTAAATTAAAATACAGAAGAGAAAGAACTACACCCAATATTGCCGAGCCATAAATACCAGAAGCAATTAAATCAAGACTTATCAGGTAATAACTCAGCATAAGAAGGATTGCATCAACTATAAAGACAGGAATAATGTATTTTTTGTATAAACGCCTACGAATAGACCGATAATCCTGCAACTTCCCAAATTTGTTTTCATCAATGTTAAAAGCACATGCACCCATCGATACAGGATTTTGGGGAAACCAGCCCCTGATTCGATTTTTGAGGTTTTCTTTAACTGTCATGTCTTCAACTCCTGGATGAGTGGGCAGAAAACTTTGGGTGCCCGCGTTCATCTAACTTTCTTAGTATAGGAATCAATGATGCAGCAACTATAAGCGCAATACCTGAAATTAAGGTTGGAAGCATATACTGGGCGAGTAATGGTGCGTAAACCTGTGTTGGCACCAGTTCGCTTGAGACCCAATGCTTAGCTATGTAGGTCGTGGCAAAGCCCTCTGCGACAAAATTGTAGTGTAGCAGGAAATAGTATGTTCCGTTCTCTGGAGCAGTCCACCTTCTATAGAAATCGTTATTAATGGATATTTCATGAAAAAATACCGTGGCTGTTTGATTAGAACCGACTGGTTGATTGCTGATCGTTAAATCAAGATTTGACCGACCAGCAGCGCTATTTTTACTAGCCACAATAATAGATATGATAACTTGGTCTTGGTTTGTCAAATTTGCCGATGCCGCTACGTCGGGTAATCCCTCCGTTAACTTGATGCTATTTCCGAAAATTCGCTCATACTGGTCCAAAGTGGTCAATTTGTCTTCTATATGCCCTGTAACAGTTAATGAGGTACTCAGTATAATGATTCCTGCTATGGCCAACAGTATGCAAAGTGTTTTTTTCATGTTAAGACTTTTTTGCTGAGGGGTTTCTTGTGCCCAAGCATACAGCAAACCGAAAATTGATACATTCACAATTGAGATTACCCAGTAACCGATGAAATCAAGAATGGCAAACCAAAAAAGCAAACCTGCCCCCATCACCATTCCAATAGCACTTGTAAGCAATAGTCCACTGTACCAATCATGAAGTCCACGCTGGCGCCGTAACCAAAAGATAACCCAACTCATCAAAACAGGGATAAAAAGTAAGCGTATATCAAAATCGAAAAAAAGAAAAACATCACCTTTTGAGAGAACGATACTGTAGAGGTAAACAGCAACAGCCATAACACCTGTTATGAATGCAATATTTTTCCATATGTTAGATTTAGGCTTACTCGCAAAAGGCTCTACTTGACGGTATTGAAGGTTCATTTTATCAGGCATATTTGGCCCTTTAGGGAACCATCCTTTGACACGGTGCTCTAAACTTTTTTTAATATTCATTCTTTCAGCTCCGGATGTTTTTTGGCTTTACCCAAGCGATGAGGACATAAAACAGCAAGTTTTACCCCGCGTAAACAATTATATATTTACACATATAAGATTTGGCGGTATCAGCCCTTCCAAGTCACAACATAAAAACCTATGAAGGTCTCTCAAACCTAGTCAGCTAATACGGAAGCACACAAATCGTATTTGGTTCTATTAGAAATTCATTGCAGAAACTATAGAGGGTAGGGGTAACTGCGTTTATATTTGGAGCCTAATAGCCAAACTATGCACAAAAGATAGAGAGAGAGGTCTACTGCAAGAGCAAAAGCACAATTCCGTATACAGAAGCATCAACCAAACAAACAGGATTCACTGTAACCATCGAAAACAAGCAACATTTTCAATAAACAAACTGAAGTTTTTGGGGAAAACTCGTTTTTTGTCAGCAAGTTTTTAATATTTTATTGTAGTGCTTTGCGTTATTGGCGGGTGAGTGGAATCTCCTACCCGTTCCGCCAACTAAAATAAAACCCGGGAGATGGAGAAACTTGCAAAATAGAGTAAAAACCAAAATCATAGCATTTATTGCCATGTATGCTGCACTCTACGCAGCGCTTGTTGTCGTTTTAGGGGATTTATCTTTTGGACTAGTAAACATCCGCATTGCCGATGCCATGCTTGCAGTTGTGCCCTTGGTCGGTTTCGCGGGTGTTTTAGGACACACATTAGGCGTGTTTATAGGAAACGTCTTTTCCACAGTTGGATTAGTGGATTTGCTAAACACAATTCCATCCTTTGTCATGGCCTTTGTAGTCTATTATGTGTACAAACGGACGAGAAATGATTACTCTGTGCTGGCAACATGCATTGCGTATTCACTTGTGCTAGGCACGACAGTAGGCTGGATGCTATCTGCCGTTTTTGATATGCCGTTGTTGCCGACGATAGGATGGGTTATGGTGGGTAACCTCATTGTAACCACGCTTATTGGGTGGCCCATGTTTAAACTTCTAAAAAGAACAGGCATATTTGAAAAATGGTTCCCAATTGAGGAGGAAAAGAAAAAGTGAGCACACCCAAAAAATGTGTAATAGTTCTAAGCGGTGGACCAGACTCCGCCACGGTTGCGTACTGGGCAAAAACAAAAGGATACCAGATATACCCGATAACCTTCAAGTATGGACAAATAGCTGAAAAAGAAACCCAAGCAGCACAAAAAATCGCCAAAAGCCTAAACACCAACACTAAAATCATTGACCTAAGCAACCTAAAAGACATCTTCGGCGAAGCAACTTCCCTTGTAAACCGGGAAATCCCCCTAACAGCCGAATTCAGCAGCCCAATCATTGTTCCTTTCAGAAACGCCATTTTCCTCTCTGTTGCCGTCGCATACGCAGTCACGGTTGGAGCCAAAGAGATTTTTTATGGCGCTCAAGGTTCTGATGAACCATTTTATCCTGATTGCAGACGAGAATTCTACGAAGCCTTTGAAAAAGCAGCCAAACTGGGAACAGACGAAGACATCACAATAAAGGCGCCCTTTAGCAACATGAAAAAAGCTGAATTACTAAAAGAAGCCGCAACTTTAGGTGTTCCCCTGCAACTTACATGGTCATGCTATCTGGACAGGGAAGCTCATTGTGGAAAATGTGAGTCCTGCGTGAACCGCAAAAAAGCATTCAAAGAAGCAGGCGTCAAAGACCCAACAGATTATGAAGCCTAACTCAGCAGCTTAATTAGCTTATTCTCTTTTTTCTTTCTCTACAGTTAAATAAAACCACTCTCAATATTGATTAGGAAGTCTTTTTTTTGAGCACAACCCCAAAACCCAACAGGCTAATCCACCAAAAAAGCCCCTACCTACAACAGCACGCATACAACCCCGTTGACTGGTACCCATGGAGTCAAGAAGCTCTTGACAAAGCCAAAGCAGAAGACAAACCAATTTTTCTAAGCATCGGCTACAGCACCTGCCACTGGTGCCACGTCATGGAACAAGAATGCTTCAACGACCAACAAGTCGCCGACCTACTCAACAACGCGTTTGTGTGCATCAAGGTTGACCGCGAAGAACGCCCCGATCTAGACGCCACGTACATGGCAGTTTGCCAAGCGATGGGCAGACGCTGTGGCTGGCCACTTCACATCATAATGACGCCGAGTCTTAACCCGTTTCTTGCCGCCAGCTACATACCCAAACAGTCCAGACCCGGTGTAATCGGCATGATAGACCTTATACCTCACATTTCGCAGACATGGAAAAATCAGCGGGCGCAACTGGAAACTGTGGGTGCAGATATTAAATCACGATTTAGTGTTCAAGAAAAACGTGAACCCGAACAATTAGGCAGCCAAATTATGCAAGACACCTTTGACAGGCTAAAGCTGGATTTTGACCCAGATAATGGCGGATTTGGTTCAGCCCCAAAGTTTCCTACGCCCCACAAACTCCTCTTCCTCCTACGCTACTACAGGCAAACTGGCGAGCAGAAGGCGTTGGAGATGGCTGAGAAGACGCTACGGCTGATGCGTTTGGGCGGAATCTTTGACCAAGTCGGCTTGGGTTTTCACCGCTACAGCACCGATGAGCAGTGGCTGGTGCCCCATTTTGAAAAAATGCTCTACGACCAAGCCTTGCTGGCGTTGGCGTATGTTGAAGCTTATCAAGCTACGGGCGCGGGCAAATTTATGATAACGGCTAAGGAAGTTTTGGATTACTGCCTAAGAGATATGCAAGATGAACAGGGTGGGTTTTATTCTGCTCAGGATGCAGACAGCGAAGGAGAAGAAGGAAAGTATTATCTTTGGACAACACAGGAAATCCAAAATGTGCTGTCAGAGGAGGATTTTGCGTTGGCTTCGGAGCTGTTTTGGCTCAAACCCGAAGGTAACTATTTGGAGCGGGGAAGCTGGACAGGTAAAAACATTCTGCACATGCCTATGCCTCTGGAGGGCATTGCTCAGAATAACAATTTGACTCTTGAGCAACTGATTTTAAGAATGGGAAAAATCCTCAACCAAATCTATGATGTTAGGAAAAAACGTATCCCGCCAGCAACAGACACCAAGGTTCTCACTGACTGGAATGGCTTGATGATTGCAGCATTAGCCAAAACCGCCAGCGTACTGAACCAACCCAAATATGTGGAGGCTGCAAAGAAAACCGCTGATTATATCTTAACCCAAATGCACAAGGGCAACATGCTTTATCACCGCAGCGTTGAAGGCGAAGTGTCAATTGAAGGATTTTTAGATGATTATGCCTTCTTCATTTTCGGCTTAATTGAACTGTATGAGGCAACGTTTGAAGAAAAATACCTCAAAGCAGCAGACGAACTCTCCAAAGAGATGATGAGCAAATTCTGGGACCAAAAAACAGGCGGCTTTTTCCAAACCACAGAAACCCAAACAGGCATGCCAAAAATCAAACAACTATATGACGGCGCAATCCCCTCAGGCAACTCGGTTGCATTGCATGATTTGTTGTGGCTTAGCCGACTACTCAATGAACCACTGTATGATTCGTTGGCAAACCAGATGATGCAAACGTTTGCACGTGAACTCGAAACCGCACCCGAAGCCTACACATACTTCATAGCGAACCTGCCCTTTCTGATTGGGAAATCCTACAGCGTGGTCGTTGTGGGCGACATTAAAGCGGCTGATACACAAGAAATGCTCAAACAGCTAAGAACACATTACCTACCAGACATTGTCATCCAACTCAAAACTCCAAACATTGATTACCAGCAAGTTGAGGGCAAAGCAACCGCATACGTATGCCAAAACCAAACCTGCCTACCAGCAACCAACAGCATCGCGGTGATGCTTGAGCTGTTGGGAATAAAAGATATTAAACCATAACACCAAACGCTCCCTTGATGAGCACGTTGAAAGGCATCTACGTCTTGGTAATCGAAATAGACAAACCAATTGAGATAAAGATTGGCAAACTGGGAACACGCACATTCCAAAAGGGCATATACGCATATGTAGGCTCAGCCCAAAACAATCTAGAGCAAAGAGTAAAGCGGCATCTGAGCAAAGAAAAACGCCTCTTCTGGCACATTGACTACCTACTCAATGATGAAGCAGCAAAAGTAACTAAGGTGCACTATCTGGAAAAAGGCAAAGCCGACGAATGCAAAATCGCCCAGCTAATAAGTGAAAATGCCTTGTCGATTGAGGGGTTTGGTTGTTCCGACTGCAACTGCAAAAGCCACCTGTTTCACGCTGAAAGCTTTGATTTTCTGGGAATGTTCATGCAGCAGTGGACTATGCAAAGCATAGAGTGTGAGTTGGCTGAAGCATTAAGTGAAATGCAGGATGCCTTAGAAGCACTTCAAAAGCAAGGGTTTGACCTGACTTAAAAAAAGAAAAATTTAGAGTTTATCTAAATTAAATTCTTCATGTATTGCGCGGACAACTGCTACACCGTCTTTTTCTTTGACGACAAAGGAAATGTTAAGCTCAGAGCTGCCTTGCGCTATCATGCGGATGTTTATGCCTTTCTTGGCGGTTGTGCTGAAGATTTTTGAGGCAACGCCCAAGGTGCCTTTCATGTTCGCGCCCATAACGGCAATGACTGCAACATCATCTTCCGCAGTGACTTCGCTGACGATTCCGCCACGCTCCAAAAGGGCAATTTCGATGTTACTGATTGCTCTGCCTAAGAGTCCGCGTTTGATTATCAGGGAGATGTTGGCTTCGGAAACCGCTACGGAGACCATCATGACGTTGATGTTGTTTTTGCCCAGCACATCAAAGACTTTAGCGTAGCTTCCCGGTGCACCAACCATTCCTGCCCCGTTCACGTTAAGCATTGCAACATCTTTTATCATGGCAACGGCTTTGACAACTTCCTTTGCATCAACAATTGGCTCTTTAGTGATGAGTGTACCTGTGTTTTGGGGGTTTGCGGTGTTTCGGATTCTAACGGGGATGTTTTCTTTGATTACTGGTCCCAACGCGCGAGGGTGCATGGCTTTTGCGCCGAAAATCGCCATTTCCGCCGCTTCTTGATAGCTTAGCTGTGGAATCATTTTTGCGGATGAGACGAGTTTGGGGTCAGTGGTCATGATGCCGTCCACGTCGGTCCAAATCCAAACCTCATCAGCCTGCAATGCAACACCCAAAATCGTTGCTGTATAATCTGAGCCGCCGCGTCCCACAGTGGTAACCACGCCGTTTTGGTCTGCAGCGATAAACCCTGTGACAACCGGAATTACGCCCTTCTCAAAGAGTGGACCGAGCCGCTCACGAATAAGGTGCGTGGTGAAGTTCATCAGGGGGGTTGCTTCGCCAAAGTTGGAGTCGGTGACGATGCCTGCTTCTTTTCCTGTGAAGCATTGCGTGTCAACTTTGTGGTCTTTTATGGCGCCCCAAACTATGGGTGCGGATAATCGTTCCCCAAAGGAAACCACGTAATCTTTAGATTTAGGGGTAAGCTCGCCGACGTAGCAGATACCCGTTAGGACCTTTTCGAGTTCCGCGATGGTTTTTTCGGTGATTTGGGTAACGTCATTTTGAATTTGTTTGCTGGTTATGGCTGTGGTGATGGCATCTGTGTGTTTTTTTAGGAGTTCTTTTGTGAAGGCTTGGATTCTTTTTTCGTCGTTTTTTTTAGCTTGACAAGCCACCTCAAGCAAGCCATTGGTAACGCCAGCTAACGCTGAAACAACCACGGCAACTTTGCAGTCCTTTGCGTTTTGCGTCACCAAGTCAGCTACATGCCGAATGCTTTCGCCAGTGCCAACGCTGGTTCCGCCAAACTTCATCACTATCTTATTCATTGCATTGTCCTCTAAATCGGTTAATTTAGCATTTTAGTTGCTAACTTATGTCTAATATCTAAAAGGTCTCTTAAAACTGCACTGGCAGTCTCAATACCACACGCACCCCTACCAATCAAGGTTTGGTCAGCCGCGTACTCAGTCTGGAAAGTTATCGCGTTCAAAACTCCGCTGACGCACAACGGGTTGGTTTTAGGAATCTCTGTGGGTTTAACAGAAACGCTGTCGCCTTCAATTGCGCCGATAAGCTTGAGCGTGTTACCTCGTTTAGAAGCATCCTCAAGCATGTCCAGCGTAACATCACGGATTCCTGTTCGGTCAACATCTTTAAGGGTAACTTTTTTGCCCATAATCCAGTTAGCCAAAATCACAACCTTACAAGCAGTATCAAACCCATCAATATCCATCGACGGTTCCCGCTCAGCATAACCAAGCTTCTGCGCAGAACTCAACGCATCCTGGAAGGTCACGTGGTTCTGCGCCATCTCGGTTAGGATGTAATTAGTGGTTCCATTAAGTATGCCGCGGATTCCAAGAATTCGGTCACCTGCTAAGCAACGCTTGGCGAACTCTAGCATCGGGGTTCCACCGCCCACTGTCCCACTGAAACGCAAAAACACGTTATTGTATTCTGCCAGTTCTGTAAGGGCAGGCATTGCTAATGCTAAGGGTCCCTTGTTGGTTGTGACCACGTGTTTGCCTGTTTTGAAGGCTTTGGTGATGTGGCTGAGGGCTGGTTCAGCAGTTTGAATGTTAACTGGAGTTACTTCCACGACAACTTCGGCTTCAACAGTTTCAATCACATCTAACGCGGAAAGTTCAGGATGACCAAACTCGGGGTCTGCGGAAATTGGGCGACCACGTTGTTTGATTTGTTCAAGTTTTTCAGCGCTTAACCCTCGGGAATTAATGACTGCACCGTCTATGTCGGCGATTGCAACAATCTTTGGGTTAAACCCATAATCGTTAGCTCTATCCATTGTTCTTTGCGCAAGAATCGTGGCGACACCTTTGCCCACGACACCATAGCCAACTAAGATTATCCTCATACTACTCACTGTCTAACAGTCATGGCATCCTGCACTTTTAAGCCTAATGCGCCCTCAATAGCAGAAATCTCCGCGTCAACCTCAACGGGCTTCTCACACTGACTAATCGCAGTATCAGGGTCCTTTAAGCCGTGTCCAGTTGTCACGCAGACAACCCGCTCATCCTTATCGATAACGCCGTTACGCACCAGTTTCATTAAACCAGCAATAGATGAAGCACTGGCAGGTTCAACAAAAATGCCCTCAACACGCGCCAAGAGCTTTTGCGCAACCAAAATCTCCTCATCAGTCACGGTTTCAGCTGTCCCGTTTGAGTCTCGGATTGCGTTAACTGCTTTTTTCCAGCTGACGGGTGCACCGATGCGGATTGCGGTTGCGATTGTTTCAGGTTTGGTTACTGGCGTGATTGTTTGGCTGTTGGATTTTATGGCTTGGGCAACTGGAGCGGAGCCTGAGGCTTGGATGCCCGTCATTTTAGGAAGCGAATCTATGAAGCCTAATTCGTGGAATTCTTTGATACCTTTCCAGATTGCGCTGATGTTTCCAGCGTTGCCTACGGGCACAATTATTCGGTCAGGGGCTTGATTTTGTA
This sequence comes from Candidatus Bathyarchaeota archaeon, assembly GCA_026014585.1. Lineage (NCBI taxonomy): Archaea > Thermoproteati > Candidatus Bathyarchaeota > Candidatus Bathyarchaeota archaeon. Next base: position 406,728 of record JAOZIA010000002.1, read on the forward strand.
GTTGTTCGCAGATTTCAAAGCCTAAGCTTTTTTGTCCCTCAATACGAAACGGATTAATCGAGTTAAGCAGATAGATACTTTTGTGTTTCTCAGCCAACTTTAACACGAAATCTAAGGCTTGGTCAAAATTGCCTCTAACCTGCAACACTTTTGCACCGTGAATCATCGCCTGAGAAAGTTTGCCATAAGCGATTTTTCCTGAGGGGATAAGAACTGTACATTTTAGTCCTGCACGAGCAGCATAGGCGGCGAGACTTGCGGATGTGTTACCTGTGGATGCGCAGATGACGTGTTGTGCTCCAAGTTCGGCGGCTTTGGTTACGCCAACGGTCATACCTCGGTCTTTGAAACTGCCTGTTGGGTTTTCGCCTTCGTTTTTGATGTAGAGGTTGTTTAAGCCGATTTCTTTGCCTAAGCGTACGCTGTGGTGTAGACCTGTTCCGCCTTCGCTTAGGGTGACTAATCGTGTGGTTTCGTGGATGGGCAAGAAGTCGCGGTAGCGCCAAACTGACAGAGGAGTGTTTTGCCAGTTGCTGGTTTTGAGGTTTTCTTTTACTTGGTTTAGGTCAATTTTTATTTCTAAGATGTCGCCGCATTTGGGGCAGAAATAAACAATCTGGTCAATATCGTATTTTGTTCCACAGTTGATACATTGCTGAAAGCTCATCAAACATTCCTCTTAAACTACACATACTCCTTTTCCGGGCTTAGTTGCAAACGCCGTTGAATCACAACCTGCCGAACCAAAACCTTCCTTGAGGGCTTGAGCAACTTTTTGGGCATCCACTTTTTTACTGTTAACAATTGCCAGCATGGAAGGCCCAGCACCGCTGATGGCTACACCACACGCCCCTGCTGCCAGGGCGTTTTCCCTAATTTTTTGATAACCCGGAATTAGTGATGCCCGTGCAGGCTCAACAATGGCGTCATCCATTGATTGCCCAATCAAATCTACATCGCCCACTGCAAACCCAGCAGCGATGGAAGCTACTTTGCTGGTGTTATGAACCAGTTTCTTGAGAGGAACCATTTTTGGTATGACCATGCGGGCTTTTTTTGTTTTGCTGGCGGGTGTGGTGATGTAGGGGGTTGCAACGGCGAGGTGCAAATTTTCTGGCGCGGTTAGGTTGATGACTTTTATTGGGGTAAAGTTTTTGATGATGGTAAAGTTTCCGCATATTGCGGGGGAAACGTTGTCTGCATGTGCGCTGCCTGCAGATGCCACTTCACCCTTTGCCGCAAACGCGATTAACTCATCATTATCTAATCCTAATTTGTAGAGCTGGTTGAGTCCGTATGCGACGGCTGCTGCTGATGCAGCGCTGCTGCCTAATCCTTTACCGGGCATGATGCCCTTGTGGACTTTAATGTCTAAGCCATTCTCTATGTTATATTGGGTAAGTATAGCTTTAGCTACGATTCCCGCGGTGTTTTTTTCAGGCAACACCGAGATAGTGTTTGACAGGAGCCCTGTTACTGAAATCTTTATGGTTGATGCGGAGGTTGGCGTGAGCATTACAATATCGCATGGGGAATCTAGTGCTAACCCGAAAATGTCAAACCCGGGACCCAGATTCGCCGTGGTTGCAGGTGCCCTAACAGTTACTGGCTTAGGCAACATCAAACATCACATACTCTAAGTCACTGCTAAGTGAACCGTATCAATTTTAAGGTTGCTATACAAAAACCCGCCAATACGACGCCCCTTCTTAGGCGAAAGTAGACCCCTCTATCGTTTCTGCAATGATTAACTAATAGGCGCCTAATAGACTGCAAATATGAAGGCGTACAATATGGAAACGAAATTATTGCGCCTTAACGTAAACCTCTACCTTAGCATTACAAGCTACTTTACCAAGTAACTCGCTTAGAGCCCCCGTCCATTGAGGATTTTTGTCAGCAGTATAACCCACTGTTTGCGCGATACCCCGCCACAAAATCGCCTTATCATAATCTTTGGCTTCCTGAGGCATAAACTCAAAAATGCTACGGCTGGCAACCACGACGAGTTTTTGTTTCATGCGACTAATCGCCACGTTGATACGGTTAAGGTTTAGGAGGAAGTCGCTTTCGCTTCTGACATAGTCAGGGTCACTCACAGTTGAGCTGATAATTATGAAGTCGGCTTCTCCGCCTTGGTAACGTTCCACTGTATCCACCCTTGCTTTTACACCTGCATCTGCAAACATGTTTTTTAGCAAGCCTTTCTGTGCGTTATGTGGGGTAACTACGCCCACGGTGCCTTCGGGAACGCTGCGGACAAGGGCTTCAACGATTTGGGCTTCGACAAGGTTTGATTGGAAGCTTTCGGCTTCATCATGCACAATTAGGACAAACACGTTCTCAGGTGAGAGCGCTACGGTTAATCCTTCGGTTTTAGGCTCTTGAACCGTTAAGGTTTGGTGCTGGTCTGAATGGAAATTAATGCCGTCTTTCTCATACACCCATTCCCGCAAAAACTCAGAAACTATGCTGTGGCATCGATGACTCTCACATAGGCGCACGGCAGTGATGTCGGCGGGGTTTTGGCATTTGATGCGTTCCAAGCCAAGGTCCTCGTTTCGTAGTAAACGCAGGAAGTCCATGGCGGAGAGGAAGGAGGCGGTTTCTTCGAGTGTGCGGCGGTCTTCTTTTTCCCAGTTATGCGAAACAATTGGGGGGAGCTGGCGGTGGTCTCCTGCAACGAGAATTTGGCTGCCTTTGGTAAGGAAGGAACCCGAAAGGATGAGTTCGGGTAGTCGCATCATACTTGCTTCATCCACGACTAGCAAGTCAAAGAATGCTTCACCCCATGGTGGTTCCTGCTCCCCGATTTTCTTCATAAGACCATACAAACCCGGCGGCGTGAGACACAGTATCATTGGGTAAGCCTCGGCGGGACTAGCGTTAAGAGTGGATTGATTCATGAGACAATCCGTGAGTTCCTTGACGGCGTTTTTGTCCTCGTTATAGTTAACGTAAGTTACGCCTTCAAGAGGCTCCACCAAAGACGAGCTACTACTGAGCACACGGTAAATGTGGAGATCTTTGAGGTCCGCTCCGCCAGCATCACGATAATCTTTGAGGCATCGTGCCAGTTTAGCCACAAACTCTGCAATTGCCTTATGCGTAGGCGCAACCATCAACACCCTGCATCGTCCCCTTGCCTGATGTGCAGCCACATGCGAGAGCACCGCAAGTTGCAGTGTTTCGGTTTTGCCTGTGCCTGGGGGACCTTGAAGCATAACAACCTGTTCAGCTCCAAAAATGCGGTCTATGAATCGGGCTTGTTCGGGTTTGGGTTTTAAAAGGCGACTGTTTACCCATTTCAAGAAGGGTTCTGCACCTGCTCGGGGTAGGGCAATGTGGGCTGATGTTCCAGTTTTCCCGGCAAGATACTGAGATAGAAGCAAATAGAGAACGTTGTTAGCAGCATAGTCAAGACCTTTGGCGGCGCGGTCAGAAACGATGTCATCAGCTAAGGCATCCAAAATATAGTATCTGCCTGCTTCGAAGAGTTGCAGGTAACCTTTTTTGGCTTTCTCAGGGTCACTTGTGGGCAGGTTGTGCCAGGCACTGTATTTGCCGCCTCTACCGCTTGGCCAAGTAACCAAGTTAATCACGACTTCAAGGGTTTTAACGTCAACTTTTTGCACAATAGCCCGCGCAGACTTCTCAACTTCTGAGGGCCCACGCTTGGTAACTTCCTCAAACTGTCCCTGCCCATTAAGCTGCAACTCGGTAGCAACCATCCAGTCTCCACTGCTTGAACCCTCCGAACCCGTGATGCGACAAGCATTAGCAACACAATCCGCCTTAGGCAAACCCAAACCAGCATAAACCAGTTTACCGTAAACCTTGAACTCGCGGTCAGACTCAAACACGTCTGTGCACTCAAAAATTAGGGAACGACCCGACGCCACCCGCTGATAAGGCAGCAACGCGTAGTATTGGTACATTTCTTGACGCTTAGAGAAATATTCTAAATCTAAAAATTCTCGGCAACTACGCTCTAAAGTAGAGTCACCCAAAGTGAACTCGGAAATTTTTGGGATAGGAATTGGTTTTTTGCCCAGCCTTCGGTTACGGATGGTGAGCGAACGTTCGATGCATTCAAGTGCTAAACAGATTTTCTCCCCCATCAAACCGAGTTCTTCATCAGTTATGCGCCGAGTACGAATGGGATAATCACACCATTTGTGTTTTTCCAGCAAAACCTTATGCTCAATCTTGTCCTGGTACATGTCTAGGCGGTTTTTGGCACCCCAAATGTACTCGATAGGTAACTGGTCACCGAACATTGCACGGGCAGGGTAGAAGCCGTCTTTGTGCTCCAGTTTTTTGCCGGGAAAACTTAGGGCACCATTGGGTTTTCTTAGGAAAGGAAGCATATAGTTGAAAAATCCGTCATTAAAAATCTGGCGCAGATTCACCGTTGTGCCGTCTTGACGTTTAGCCATCCAGTTCTCATGCCCAAAATAGCAAGCTTGCTCAAGCACAGGCAGCAAACCGTAACTATGGAAGCGCAGAGCTTTGCGGTGCACGACTTCGTCTTGAAGTATGGAGAACATTGGTTGGTCAATGGCTTGCCGCAGACCCAGTAGGTCGCGCACGGCGGGTGCGCTCATGACAGATTGTTGGCGGCATACGGCCTTCATTAGTTGGTCGCGTTCTTGGCGGCTGAAAAAGTACAAGTGAATGGGGGCTTCGTCTGGGCTGCCAGTTTCAGCGGCAACCTTGTTTATTGAAGCGGTTAATTCGATAAAGAAGGTTTCAAGCAGTTTCTTTTCTTCATCGAGGCAGTCTTGATGTGATTCGGGCAGGCTGCTGATGACTTTGGAGATGCTTGGGGCTTCGCCTTTGAGTTTTGTGCAGTCTACGCGGGCGCTGATAAGAGAGATAACGTCAAGCATGTAATCCCATTCCACGAAAAGGTACACACGAATCATGCCATCTGGACTGGAGAGCAGATTGGTGTCTGAGCCGGGAATTGGGCTGTCCTCGGGGAGGCTGCCATAGCCTGTGCCTGTTAACCATGGCATGTAGCGGGTTTTGCTCGCGTTTGGGCTACCAGAACGGATTCCTCCAAGCATGAACTGGGCACGTTGGATTAGCCAGTCAAGTTTTGTGCCGACCACGGGGTCAGTTGAGAGTTCTTGCACTTTTTGTTTATCTTTTGCAGGGATAGCTTTGAACTCGTAGGGTCGCAGGTCGGTTTGTTGTAGCACAGGCTTGAGCTTGGCTAAATCTTCAAGGGCGGTGATGCTGTAGTGTTTTAGAGCGTTTTGTTCACCACGGCTCAGATTAAGTAGGGATATGCTTTCGCGTTCAACCGCGTCGATTATGCAGCATTCGTTGTAGCCGCAGTTGTCGCATCGCCAGCAAAGCTGATACTCAACCTCGTCTATGGAGGTTTTGTGGAGACGATTTAACTCGCCATTCTCAGATAGTAGTCGCTCAACATCTTGAACCAGAGGACCAAGCTTGAATTTGGGCAAATGCTCAGGCGTGAGGTTTTCTAAGTCGGTTTCTTTGTTGATAACGCCGCCTTCAAGCTCAACTTTTGAAATTAGGTCAGCTAACTGTTTTGAAAGAAGCAAGTAGTAAATTGCGACTTGGATGCGATGTGCAGTCTGCTCTTTCCAAGAAGACTTTAACTCAAAAATTCTAACCTTGACCTTACCGTCTTTAATGGGCCAAACTGCAATCAGGTCAGAGATGCCTTTAACCGTCCAAACACCAATCTGCCCCATCATAGGAACCTGATAGAGCAAAACGGGTTTGTCATCGGCGCCTTCACTAGCATAGACCTGCTGCTCAATAACATAACGCAGATTATCCATAGAATCCTGAGTTGTCCCCCACCCATGAAGGTGCGGGTCGTATTTGTTAAAATCAATATAATGGGCAGCTTTGGTTTGGATTTCAGCTACTTTTTTCTCTTCAAGGGCTTTTCCTGCAGTGAAAAGTAGGGGGTTGATGGGTTTGAACTGGTTTTTCCAGCGGTTGTTTTTGTCTTTGCTGTCAAGTTTTAGTTTGAAGAATCTGGGGCAACAGTTGAAGCGGATGTACTCGGCGATTCCTGAAGCTGGAAGAGTAGGCAACCCGTTTGGCTGCACATGTTCCTCAGAATCGCCCATGTCAAAGTAATCATCACTCAACCATAGCCACCCCTTCACGTTAGTTAAATAATTTTGAATACGAAAGTAACAGCTAAGCCTTAAAAGGCATTTCTAAAAAATTGGGAAATCATTTCTTACGCGCTTTTTTGCTGTTATGCAACTCTGAGAGACGTAGCAACATTTCTTTGTAGATTGCGATGGCATCTAGGTAGTCTTGGATTTTTATGTGCTCATCAGGTGTGTGGTCAAGATGCCCATCGCCTGGTCCGTAAGTTACGATTGGCAAGTTCATGGCTTTTCCAAGTAGGTTCATGTCACCGGTTCCTGTTTTGCGCAGAAGCGTAGCAGGTTTACATAGAACCTTGCGCACTGACGCAGACAACATGTGTACCAGCGGGGAGGCTTTGTTAGCTTCAAAGGGTTCTACTGTGTCTTGAACGCTGGGTTTTATGCTGACTGTGGGGTTTGCTGTTTGGTAGTTGGCGATGATTTTTATCATTTTATCGTAAACTTGCGTTGTCGTGAACTGTATAGGTACACGTACGTCAAGAATCATTTCTGCCTCAAAAGGAATCACCGAGTCACCCTGACCACCCTCCATTTTAACCAAACAAACGGTGATTGAGGTAAATGGTGTCTCCTGAGGGTCAATGGACGGGAAAGAGCAGGCAGATTTGATTTGACCCCATAATTCATAGGCTTTATCCAAAGCGTTATCAAAGAGCCACGGTGTTGAAGCATGTCCTGTTTCGGTTTTTACTATGATTTTGAGTTGGATTTGTCCTTTGTAGCCGATGGTGATGTTTTCTACGCCGCTGGGTTCACCGAAAATGGCGTAGTCAGCCTTGATGCCCTGTGTGATTAGGTGGCGAACACCTTTACTTGTTGCTTCCTCTTCCACGACGCTGGCGACCAGAATTTTGCCTTTGAAGCTGGGTTCTTTTGATGCCTCAATTGCACCCATAATCATGGCAGCCAATGGTCCTTTGGCATCGACTGCACCGCGTGCATAGAGTTTTCCTTCCTCGATGCGAAGGGGCATGTGTCCAGCAACCGTGTCCATATGACCACATAGCAGAATTACGGGTTCGCCGTCTCCGACGACACCGATAACGTTACCTATTGTGTCTAAGCCGACTTCAAAACCCAGACGCTTCATTCGATTAACTAGAAAGTTAGCTATATCTTGTTCTTTACCTGAAGGGCTATAGATACCCAGCAGGTTAGTTAGAAACCGTACGGCTACTGTTTGCTCGCTCATTTTCTTCTTCTCCAAGTACCTCATCTAAAACTGTTAATACACAATCAATCTGTTCTTTGGAAATAACCAGCGGCGGAAGCAGTCGAACAACAGTTCTGCCAGCATCCAACACCAACACACCCTTAGATAACGCCTTTAAGATAACGCCAAGCACGTCATAGCGCAGTTCCATGCCAAGCATCAAGCCTTTACCGCGGACTTCCTTGATTATTTTGTGTTTAGCCTGCAACTGTTCTAAGCCAGCCTTAAAGTAAGCGCCCAACTCTGCTGCGCGGTCAACCAATTTCTCCTGCACAAGAGCATCTATCGCGGCGCATCCTGCAGCGCAAACAAGTGGACTGCCACTGAAAGTGGTTGAATGTTCACCTATCCGCAGAGACGCCATTATTTCTTCTTTGGCTACGGTTATGCCGATGGGTAAGCCGCCAGCAAAAGGTTTTGCAAGGCACATAATGTCAGGTGTAACATTCCAGTTTTGGCAACCAAACAGTTTACCTGTGCGTCCAAAACTGGTTTGAACCTCATCAAAGATTAGTAAGACACCTTTTTGGTTGCAAAGTTCCCGCACTTCCTGCAGATACCCGTCAGAGGGAATACGAACTCCGCCTTCACCGCGGATGGGCTCCATGAGGACTGCTGCGGTTTTTTCGGTGATTGCTTCTCGGAGTTTGTCGATGTTGTCTGCTGGGACATGTTTCATGTCAGGAACAAGAGGCATGAAGGGTTCACGGTATTTCTTGTCCCAAGTTAAAGATACTGCACCCATTGTTTTGCCGTGAAATGCACCCATTAAGCCGATGAGTTCGGTTTTTCCTGTAAATTTACGTGCAACCTTTATAGCGCATTCAATAGATTCGGCACCGCTGTTTGACAAAAATGCCTTGTCTAAGCCGCTTGGGGTTATAGATATCAGTTTTTGAATGAATTCGGCGCGTTTGTCATTGTAGTAGCAGCTGTGACAGGTGATGAGTTGTTCAACCTGTGCCTTGACAGCTTCTACGACTTTTGGGTGACAATGACCCAGTAGCGCAACGCCGTAGCTGGTTCCACAATCAATGTATTGTCGCCCGTTAATATCCCACAGTAATGCACCTTTGCCTTTTGTGAATACCACTGGTTTTTTGCTAAACACGTTAGCTAAGTAACGAGTTTCAATATCCATTATTTCTTTGTCATTCACTGGTTATCACTGTACCAACTTGATGATTAAGAACCGAAGATATAGGAGCAGAAGCCGTGCCCGAAGTTACCAAAACCTCACCGACACCCTGATTAAGCGCTTCTAATCCCGCGTGAACCTTAGTGCTCATGCCGCCGCCGATTTTGGATAGAACTTCCTTGACTTCGGTTGCAGCAATTTTTGGTACACGCTCGCCTTTGAGGATTAAGCCTTCAACATCGGTTAGCAGAATGAGCTTGTCAGCCTTTAGGGCTCCTGCAACGATGGCTGCGGTTCGGTCGCCATCCACATTAAGTGACTCAAAATCCTGACTAAGCGCAATCGGTGTGACAATGGGCACGTAGCCTTTCTCCAAGAGCAACTTGAGCAGTTCCGTGTTAACTTGAGTAATTTTACCTGTGTAACCACCATCAATGACTTTTTTGCGTCCGCGTTCGTCAACGACGATGAGGCGGGTTTTGCGTTCAGCCTGCAAAATTGCTGCGTCAAGTCCGCTTAAACCAACCGCTGGTATGCCTTGGGCTTGCAGAGCAAGAACGATTTGTTTGTTCATTTTGCCCGCCATAACCATGGTGTAGATTCCGATGGTTTCTTTGTCAGTGTATCGGCTGCGGAATCCTTCGGGGCTCATGATGAATTTTTGTTCTTTACCCAGTTTGCTGGCGATTTCGGTGACCTCTGCGCCGCCGCCGTGGACTATAACGACGTGGTGGGTTTTGGCGATTTCTTTAAGGTCGGCTACGAGGTCGCTTGATGCGCCTTCTTTGAGGATGCTTCCGCCCATTTTGATAACAAGCAACATTTTGTTCACCTATATTGGGTGGAATCCTGTGCTTTTAAGGCCCGTGGTTTCATCAATTCCCATCATTAAGTTAAGACACTGTACGCCCTGCCCCGCTGCGCCTTTAACCATGTTGTCAACGGCTGAGAACATTATGAGACGATTAGCGTGCTCATCAATTTCAAAGCCGACATCGCAAAAGTTTGTGCCCGTAGTGATTTTAGGGTCAGGCAACTGGTATGGTCCTTTGATGTATTTGACTAAGCGTATGAAGGGTTCAGTGCCATACATGCCGCGTAGCGCTTTCCAAAGGTCTTTGCTTGCAATGGGCTGCGTTGGGAACGTGTGTATGGTTGCTAAAATGCCGCGGACCATGTTTACAGCGTGGGGTGTGAATGAGATTTTTACTGGTCCACCAAGAGGCGCAAGTTCTTGTTCGACCTCGGCGATGTGACGGTGCCCAACGACCTTGTATGGGCGTGCTCCGTTTTCACGTTCGGGGTGATGGCTGGCAACGTTGGGTTTGCTGCCTCCACCTGAGGAACCCACTTTGAGGTCAACCACAATTTTTTCTTTGTCAACTAATCCAGCTTTAATTATTGGGGCTAATCCCAAGATTGCAGCTGTTGCCTCGCAACCCGCACAGGCTACAAGGTTGGCTTTTTTGATTTCTTCCCGATGTAGCTCGGGTAAGCCGTAGGCGGCGTCTTTGAGCATTTCAGGGTGAGCATGTTTCCAGCCGTAGTAAGTTTCGTAGTCAACGGGGTTTTTGAGGCGGAAGTCGGCGCTCATGTCGATGACTTTTAGTCCTGCTTCTAAGAGTTTGGGGACGAGGTTTACTGAGCCGCCATGTGGGGTGGCTGTGAAGATTAAGTCGCAGTTTTTCTGCAACTCCGCCATGTCTTGAGGAACAAATTTGAGTTGTGTTAATCCGCGAAGGTTAGGGTGCATGTTGAAGATGAACTCGCCTGCGCTTTGACGTGAAGTCACCATAGTCACTTCTACTTGAGGGTGCATTAGCAATATGCGCAGCAGTTCACTGCCAACGTATCCTGAACCACCAATTATTCCAATTCTCACTGTTTTTTTCTCCTATGATTTGGTTATTTTAAGTTAAGCTTTGTGCGGCTTTCAGCAGAGGCTCAGCCACGTTTAGCCCTGTTGCCAACCGTGTGTTCTCCCAGAACTCGGGACATGAGTTGGATTCATGAAACACCAAGGCGCTCTTATTTTTTTCTATGCTGTTTTCAATCACTTTTGTGATTTTCTGGTAGCTTTCACTGCCCGAGTACGATTGGAAAGCAGTCTCTAAACGGGTATTCCATGCCTCAAAATCGGTTAAGCGCGTCTCATCCTGCTTAACTTTCTGGACAGGAACAAAAGCTTGCCCAGCCTTCTCTAACTCACCTTTAAGGCAAGCATCATCAACTTGCTTGTTTTCTTTCACGTTAACCATAGCGTCTAACGCAAAAATCCATGCCTCACTACTCACACCAAGAGTTTTTCCAGCTTTAACAGCTAAATCTTGAATGCCACTGGGTAGTTTAGCTCCAAAAACCAAATTGCCTAAGAAGGTATTTGTGCGAAAATCCTTAAAGCCCGCACGAGCCATCGCCAAAGGATAGCAAACAGGCTGCTTGCCTTTTTCTTGATAAACAATAATGCGTAGGTCGTAGAACCATTTCTGAATGACTTCCTGCGCAACAACTCCGAGTGGGTTTATGATTGTTGGTTTGGTTTCGCCAATGTTGGCGATTAGTTGCTCATTGGTTTGAGCAAGCGTTATCATTTTGCCGTGTGTTCCAGCGTCCGCTTTTAGCACGATGCCTTCGCTAAGGGGAATTTGCTGCTCAAAAAGCTCGGCTAGGTCTTTTTCGTTATGGATTTCTTTGCCGTTCTTTAAGGTGTCGTATGCGTCGCAGGGAACAAAAACGGTTTGGGGAATTGGGACACCTGCCTTCCAGAGGTTGAGCAGGGTGCGTAGTTTGCTGTAGCAGACAAATTCTGATTGGCTGGTGTTTAGGGTTTTTTTGCCCAGTTGCTCCATGAAGTAGCTGGCTTGTAAACGGCGGTTTTTGCTCTGCGCACGGTTTAGCACGACGGCGGGGTTGTTGATTGTTTCTGTGTAGTCTTTGCCTTTGGTTTTTGCACAAAATCCATCTTTTCCGATTGAGAGCGCGATTTTGCGGAAGGGCAGAAAAGTGAGGTCTATGCCCATTTGACGTGCAGTTTGTTTTATGCCGTTTTCGTCGTTTTCGGAGCGCTCGTAGAGTAAGGCAATGCTCATCGCTGCAGGCTCCTTGATTAAAAAATATTGTTTAAAAATTGAGAATTAACCATTTTAGGTGAATAGAATACTCTTATTCGCCCCAGTCTTCGCCTTCAATGGTTAGCTCTTGAAGGTCAACGCAGCCGCATTTTACCTGTTTGACTTCAAGTTCGAGTCCGCATCCGGGGCAACTTACGATTTCTCCTTTCTCAGTGTCGGCTGGCACGTCTAGGTCAGCGTCGCAGTCAGGACATTTTGCTTTGAGGCTTGTGTTTGCTTGTTTTATCATTTTATTCGCCACTTTTTTTGGAAATGACTTCTGTAATAAAGTTGGCTAACTTTTAAAGGTTGTGACTTATTTGTTACAGCTTGGTTTTAAAATGTTCTATTTAGGACAAGCCGCCAAGCCACCGAATCCATGTTCAAATAAGCAATTACAGAGCGGATTTCGAACCAACCATCCAAGGGCAAGAATAGAAATCGTTAAATTTTTTAAATATACAACAGTTAGTGGCGAACCTCATGGATGAAGTGGATAAAAAAATAATAAAAATCCTCAAAGACGATGGAAGAGCAGGGTTTGGAGAAATAGGCAGCAAAGTTGGCTTATCTGAAGGAGCCATCAGAAAAAGAATCAAAACCCTAAACGATGAAGGAATTATCCGAAAATTCACTGTGAAAATTGGAGTAACCGAAGGCGCAGAAGCCATAATCCTGCTTGCAACAAACCCAGTTTATCCAACTCATGAAGTTTCAAAGCTTATTCAAGCTGTTCCTAATGTAGAAACAATTTACGAGGTCACTGGAGAGTATGATATTGTAGCAGTAATTGGAGGCATGAACGTTGCAGAAGTTAATGAATGTATCGAGAGAATCCGTCGCGTGGAGGGAATCATGAAAACCAACACTATGATAATACTACGCAGTTGGTAGCTCCGTAAAAAATTAAATATTACAATCAATTTTAATTCAAAAAACATCACTTTTTTATCATTTTTGAGTCAGCATAAATTTAATTCTGAGAACAACTAACAAGTTAATGGTGAATTTTTTGAAAAGATCTGACGCTGTAACAATGCTCAGAGAACTTAATTCTGTTTGCAGGAGCCTAAATGAAGTCGCCATAACATTAATTGCAGACTCAGAAGACGAAACTTCAAGCTACCAGCTTCGGATAAAAGCAAACCTTGACACCTCAGACAAGCAAGTGCTGAAAGAAATTTTGCAAAAAAGCAATTTATCTTTTAAGGAAGAAGAAGGAACTCTGACTATTTATAAAGCAAAAAATTTGACTTAGATATTTTAAAGTAAGAGGAAAATAAAAGAAAACAGGGTTTTACTTTACTATCTCACGTTTCTTCCAACGGAGATTTTTGCCTTTACATTTTCGACATTTTAGAGCAGATGCCGCATTACGTGCACCGCAGTCTCTGCAGATTTTCATGTACAACCTGTGCTTTTGAGCTAACGTTTTCTTTATTGGGTCTAATATCGGCATTTTATACTGAACCTTCTATTTTAGCACAGTCTTTCATGGCTACGTGTCAAATATACCTTTTGCAAGATAAACAAAAAAGACAGTAAAAAACCTGTTTGGGCTATTTAATGACTTCAATTGTGACGTATGAGCGGGTGTCTTCAATGCCGTCTATTGCGTAGAGTTTTTTAAGGATTTCATCAAGATTCTCACGCTCAACCATAATCAATGCGTCAACTTCCCCAGCAACACGAAAAGCTCTAGAAACATTCAAGGCACGTATTTGCTCATAAACCTGTATGCGTTTTATTGGAGAAATCTTGAGGAAAATAAATGCAGGCGTAGTTGATATGCTCAGGGCAGCCAAGCCTTTGTCGGTTACATCAATGAATCCTCTGCCTGTTCGAATGTAGCCGCTGTTTTTGAGTTTGCGCAGGTGCACATTGAGGGCTTGACGGCTGACACCTAGCTGGTCGGAGAGTTCATCTTGTTTGACTTTAAGTGTGTAGGTGCTTGTGGATTTGCCTTTTTCGTAGAGGGTTTTTAAGAGTTGGATTGAACGTTTAGTTAATGGCTCCAAAGTGGTCACTGATTGATTAGTTTGTTAACTTTAAGGTTTACATAGTGCTATGTTACTTAAGAATCTGACTGCCAAGCAAGTAATCAATAAACTGTTCCTGAAGACAAAAAACTATTTTTTAAGTTCAGTTTCCATGAATTTTGCCAACAGCATCCAGGCAGCAGCATCAGCCTTACAAAGATTCTCAGCTACAAGTTTCGCATCAGCTTGCTCAGCACATTCTAGATAGTTAGCGTTAAAGGTCAGTGTTGAAGCGGTTTTTTCTTGTGGCGTAATCGTGTATAAGAATTGTGAGTGCCTGTTTGGTCCACTTAGGTGAGTACATGTCCAAGTTAAATCGTCAGGGTAGAGTTGCACGAGTTTTTGTTTTACAACAATGCCTTCGGGTGTTTGGAAAGTATCGGTTAAGATTACTGTGTTCTCGGTTATTTGCGTGATTTCCCGCGTGGCATTCTCTACGCCCATTAACCAGTGATCTTGTGGGCTAAAATCTGTACACCAATCAAAGGCTTCTTTAGCGCTTACAGTAAATCGTTGACTAAAATGATAGTTAACTAAGACAGGCATATTTGGGCACCAGCACGTTAAGATGAGAACAACAGAGTATTATATTTTTTCAGCAAGACTCAACAAAAGCAGCGTGCATATTTTCTTGCTAACATGACAGTTTATAACCAAGCAACCGCTGTTTCATGCCTTCAGGAAAACTGCTTCAATCCAACAGACAAATAATTATTGCACTGTTAACAACAGTGACCTTAACGTCGTTGGTAACCACTACTCAAAAAAAAATAAAAAAGAAAAAAGGGTTTTAAAGATTTAAGTGGATAGCTGTTTTCCGCAGTGTGCGCAGTAGGTGGCATCTGAGGCTACAGGAGCGCCGCAGTGAGGGCAGTATCGTGCAGTCTGAGTGGTTGTTGCTTGTGCTTGTTGTGCTGTGTACCCGTTTGGCTGGTAGGTACCTGCTGGGGGCTTCATTGAGAAGAACCCAACTACCACAAATATCCAAGCAACCAGCATTAAGAGCAAACCAAGCCCAAACACTATCGTTAGGATAGCACCTATCCACAGGAAGGTTGCTGCGGTTTCAAATGAATGCTCACCTGATTTTTGCGCCAGTGTGTTGAGAGCTTTTTTTAGGTTTGAAGCAGCGAGTATGTAGAATATGAAAGCGATAACTATAGCTGCAAGAGTGATTGCGATTCCGGCGGCAAATCCAACTGCTCCAAATCCTGGAAAGTCTGGGATAAGCGATACTGATGCCAGACCAATCATCATTGCTGGTATTGCTACGGCAGCCGCAATTATTGCAACTATGTAGTATTTGAGACCTGTGAGTGAGTTCTTGTATATGTCAGTGTCTTGATAGTAGCCTGAGAGCTCCTTAAGACCTCTAAGCAGCAGAAATACACCGATGATACCTAAAACCCAGCCAACGTAAGGAATTATGGTGAGGGTCATTAGTATTGCGCCTTCACAGGCGAGATTTTTGCTGTATTGGAAACTTGTTCCCATCTTGTTTTTTCCTCCATTAATTTGATTTCTGAAAACCATAGAAGGCACAGGGCAGATATAGCCCTAACATTTAGATACGGGACTCTAAGGGTTAGAGCAACAAAAACAGAGACTTTTAAGGAAAACTTACGCAATAAAAAGCAGTCTACATAGCTGGGTTTATCTTACTCGAACCCAAAAATAGAGACAGAGTGAAACAATTGTCCAAGCCCCGCGGAATAAACGCTGATATCCAGTCACCCCGAACCAAACTACTCTACTTCATCTATTCAGCTTCAAACAGCAAAATCAAAGCTGAACCTGGAGTAAAATCAAACATTTGCGCGGCGCTGGGCTACAAATCTGATGGCCACTTTCATTATGACTGGAATTATCTCGCTAACGCGGGTATGATTGAGGAAAAACAAGGCTACTACCAAGTGACGGATGAGGGAAAAAAAGAGTTTGCCATGCACGCAACGGCATCCCAAAGCAACCTCTCCATGATAATCATTGGAATTGTCATGATTGTGTTCACGGTTACTTTGCAGTTTGGGTGGGTGCCGCCGTTGAGTGTGGTGTTTTTTGGAGCTGCCCTTATCGCCATTGGTACGGTGTTTTTAGTTATTAGTGGGAGAAGCAGACCTAAACTGTCACAGGAAGCCAAAGCATTACTTAAAGAATTAAAATAGGCTATTCGGATGGTTCATCTTCGAGGTCCATGGCTTCACGGATTAACTCAACATCCTTAACATTCCACCGTTTATTGGTAGCCTTCAAAACCAACCGTTCCTGCCAGCCACAATCAAGGCACTTGTAACTTGGCGGTGTCAAACCCATATTTCCCAATACATCGCCTCCTGTGCTCTCCACTCGCTTAAGCTTGGGGCTTTTGCATTTGGGACAAACCTGAATGTCAAGGCTAACTCCCTGTGCTTCAAGCTCGTTTAGAACCTCTGTAACTTGTGCAGCGTTTTGGATTGCTGAGTCTTCGGTTATCTGCTCGATGGTGGTGAGTTGCCGTTTTCGTTTTTTCTTTTGAATCTGCGACGTTTCGTTCACCTACAGGTGTAAATGTGAAACCTAAAGAAAGGGATTCTGGTACACGACTTTACCAGTAGTACAGTACCTTACAGAATTCATTAAATAAGTGCAACACCAAAATTTGCTGGATGCTCCTTGAACCAAAAAAACACTGCAGTGATAATGTTTGTTATCTTGATGCTTTCAGCTTGCTTTGTAACCGTAGCTTCCGCTGAGCCCAGCAACTTTTTTACTGCACCACAAAACAGTGACAACCTCCACCAGCTGGGCACAATCCCAATAGCTGTTGTCGCAGGTTTACACAGCAACGCCTCAGATTGCCTCAATCAGCCGACCAGAAACCAAATTTACGTTTTCATCAAAGATAACCCAGGAGTGCATTTCAGAGGAATCTGTGACGGGCTATGCTTGTCTGTTGGTGTGGTGCAGTATCATTTGGATGTGCTTGGACATGCAGGCTTGATTGTAGCGTACGCGGATGGGCAAAACGTGCGCTTCTTTTTACAGGGTGCATTCTCAGAAACAGATATGCAACTGATTTCGCTTATGCGGCATCAAACCACAGGACAGATTCTATTGATTTTAGCCCAAAACGAAAATGCTCTGCACCGAGACATCGCAGCCACATTAGGTTTGTCTTCGCAGGCGCTCACTTGGCAAATAAACCAGCTCAGAGAGGCGGGTTATGTCTGTGCGGAGAAGACAGGTGTAAACGTTGCCTACAACCTTAAAACCGTGGACATTGGAAGTCTGATTCTTTCATTTAGTGAACAATTAAGGTTGGTTGAGTTGCGCGGAGGGAAGTTTTAAACTTGCGTTTAAACTTTCAGGCTTTTGAAGAGACAGAACTGGTAACCAAGCATGCGACAGCATTAGAGACGTAGTTGATAAGCAACATCATACACAGCAAACTGCCCATCTCCCAACCATCCCAAAGCAAACTTGTGCATTAAGCGACCAAGTTTTTTCATGCAGATTCTCGGGTGGACTTCAAAGAATCTACAATCGGGTTAGGGAGTAATGCTGCTTGTGGTTTGTTGGATTATTTGCATCGAGCCTGAACTATCTTGAGCAGACAATGATAGCCCCTTATAGAAGTTACCGTTTGCATCTTGGACTTGCTGTTTTAGAGGAGGATTCAAGTTTTCTTTAACGTCTCCACCGCCACATGCAAGAATTACCGTGTCAACCCCCCCAAGGTCGCCAATCCTGTTGATGTAGCTTACGACGGCTGTTCCCGCGGTTCCACCATACACTGGAAACGCAAACGTGACTAGACTGTATTTGGAGAGGTCGGAAGGTGCTTGAGGGCTAGCTGTGGTGATTTCTACCTTCCAATTGCTTGCGGCTAATCCCTCGGCGAAAGCATAAGAATAATCTCTTGGAGAACTGCTAAACCCTGGCTGATACACTATTAACGCAGTTTTGGTGCCATCCGCGTTTAAGATTTCGACTTCACTGACGATTTCTCTGTTAATCATGCCAGACATCAACATACCCGCAATTGATATGAATACAATGAACACTACAACAAGAGCAATTAGTAGTATTAGGATTACTTGTTTCCATCGTTTCTGCGGCCAAAGCCTCAATCTACACACCGTTAGTTAGTTTATGCTAGTTTGCTTATGAAACTTGTGGCTGCTAATTGAACTAGATATACAAAATCACGGAGGCATGAATGAATCATCTCACCAAACAATCATGGAATATTATATAAACTAAAAAGTTCAAAATAACTCTCTTGAGGCGGGATAAAATTGAAAGAGGAGAAAGCCATCCCAAAACAAAATAACACGCAGATTAGCGCTACAAGAATAATAGCATCTACTCTTGGAGCTATTGTTGGGCTAGCTGGCATGGAGCATGGTTTCTTTGAAATACTTCAAGGTAACACAACACCAAGCGACTTAGTTATTGATGCGATTGGTCCCGCGCAAAAATTTTGGATAGGTGCAACAGAACCGGCCTTTACGGTTATCCCCAATTTTTTTATCTCAGGCCTTCTTGCAGTACTTGTTGGTTTAGTTGTCACTATATGGGCAGTTGCATTTGTTCAAAAAAGATACGGCCCTTTAGTTTTGTTACTTCTCTGCCTTGTACTTTTTTTGGTTGGAGGTGGCACTCCCCCACTAGTCCTCGGAGTTGTCGCCAGCGCCGTCGCCACTAGAATAAACAAACCGTTAAACTGGTGGAATGCACATCTAGGCGGTAACTCAGCTAACATTCTTGCAAAGTTATGGCCATGGACTTTAATCCTCTTTGTTATCATGTTTTGGTTTTCAGTTGCAATAGCAATCTTTGGGTGGCCTCTAACAATGTTTGACGCAGAAGGAACAAATTCCTATACTATTCTTTCCCTTCTGGGCTATGTTTCTGATATAGTTATGATATTAGTTGTTGTAACAGGGATTGCCTACGACGTTAAGAGAAGACGCGAAATTATAGCTTGAAAAAAAACGGCAGTCGATGTTCCATCTATGGCTTCGTTGAAATCAGTAAACCTTCTTTCTTTTTTCTCAAGTTGGTTACCATAAACTCAAGTAACGCAGAAACTATCCCTGAAGCTTAGCAAACGTCAATAGGGTTTGCCAGAATCAACAGAAACTTTATTCACTTTTCCCCATAAAAATAGGGCAACTTTATTTTTCGTTCTTCGATAGAAACGCCCATCCGATTTAGTAACCAAGGAATGCCAGTTTAAACGCTCAAGTGAAATCAAATTGTGCGCTCAAATCAAAGTCGATTTTCTCGGTTTTGCACTAAAAACGAACATAAAATGAGCTAAACTAATGGTTCTTTGTTGGTGCGGAGGGTGGGATTTGAACCCACGAACCTCTGCAGGATAGGAGCCTCAGTCCTACGCCGTTGGCCATGCTGGGCGACCTCCGCACAACGTTAGCGCAATATAGAAACACCTAGCCCATTTAAAGGCTTTACCGTTTATGTGGGCATATTCAGATTTCTTTATTATCAACTATTGCTGATTGTATCATAAGCGAGCAGCGTTTGCTGTTTTAAGGATGATTGCAGAAAAAATGGATATTGACAGTAACATTTTGGAAACAATCGGCAAAACCCCCATGGTACGCTTAAACAAGCTAACCCAAAACGTGGGCGCCACCGTGGTTGCCAAGCTGGAAGCAAGAAACCCAGGCGGCAGTATCAAAGACCGCGTCTGCAAAAGCATGATTGAAGAAGCTGAAAAACAAGGCATAATCAAGCCGGGTGCAACAATAATTGAGCCCACAAGCGGCAACACAGGCATTGGTCTTGCCATGGTAGCTGCAGTGAAAGGTTACAAGCTGATTTTGACCATGCCTGAAAATATGAGCATAGAACGCCGCACACTGCTCAAAGCCTACGGAGCCCAAATCGTCCTGACACCTGGAATAAACGGCATGGGCGGCGCTATCAAGAAAGCTGAAGAATTAGCTGCCAGCACACCAGACAGTTTTATGCCCCAGCAATTCAAGAATCCAGCAAACCCTAAAGCGCATGTAGAGACAACTGGTCCAGAAATCTGGGATGCAACCGAAGGTAAAATTGACATTATAGTTGCGGGCGTGGGCACAGGTGGAACAATAACAGGCATCGCAGAATACATCAAGCCACTTAAACCCAGCTTCAAAACGGTAGCGGTGGAACCAGCATCCTCGGCAGTGCTAAGCGGCGGCAAAAAAGGACCGCATAAAATTCAGGGCATAGGTGCTGGCTTTAAACCTGATGTGCTTAGGATGGATTTGGTTGATGAGGTTTTTCAGGTTACTGATGAGGATGCTATCCAGACTGCAAGGCAATTGACGCTGAAAGAGGGGATATTGGCAGGGATTTCTTCAGGTGCAGCAGTGTATGCGGCTCTGCAAATTGCTAAACGTCAAGAAAACAGCGGCAAACTTGTTGTGGTGATTTTACCAGACACTGGGGAACGTTATTTAAGCACTGTTTTGTTTCAAGAGTCAACATAATTTCTCGGTTATTACGCTTTTTTTATATTCTGCTTTCTCTAATACTTTGAGAAAGGGAAGCTTATGTCAAAGAAAACCTCAGAGTGCTCAAAAGAATGCGAAAAATGCCTCGATAAAAACTTGGAGGCGGCAGGTTGGAATCCAGAGAAAATCTTGAGTGCTCTAATGGAAAACTTGGAAACTGTTGAGGATAACTGGGTAGAAACAGGGTTACCTAAACTTGTCGATGAAATGATGGCAAATTATGAAACTTTTGGCGGTATGGATCACCTAGCAGGAAAAGAGCTTCCCTCAAAAAAGGTAGTCATCGAAATTTTAGAAGACCTATTCACAGTGCTCTTTCCGGGCTATTTGGGTAAAACTGAAATCAGCAAAGCCAACGTAAGATACCATCTTGGGAACACGCTCAATTCAGTTTACATAAGATTAACTGATGAGGTGGAAAAGAGCCTCAAGTGCATCTGCAGGAAAATCAGCGATTGCCCCAAAGACCTCTGCCAAAAACGTTCTCAAGTAGTAGTTAAAGAATTGCTTGAGAAACTTCCCGAAATACGCGCGGTACTACGCGGCGATATTGAGGCGGCTTATGCAGGTGACCCTGCAGCACTGAGCACAGAAGAAGTCATTCTAAGTTACCCCTGTGTACTTGCAATAACTACATACCGAATCGCACATGAGCTTTACTTGCGCTGTGTACCTGTAATTCCCCGAATCATGAGCGAACACGTTCATTCCCTAACAGGTATAGATATTCACCCAGGCGCAAAAATCGGCAAAAACTTCTTCATTGACCACGGCACAGGCGTGGTGATTGGAGAAACCACCGAAATCGGCAACAACGTCAAGCTCTATCAAGGCGTAACACTTGGAGCCTTAAGCTTCCTCAAGGATGAGAAGGGACAAATAATCAAGGGCAGGAAACGTCATCCAACAATAGGTAATAATGTGGTGATTTATTCTGGAGCAACTCTGCTTGGGGCACAGGCAATCATCGGCGACAACGTGGTTATCGGCGGAAACGTGTGGATAACTTCACCTGTCGCGTCAGACACCCGAATCACCATTGCGCCGCCTGAATTGAAGTTCAAAAAAGAAAACAACCACAAAAAATAGACCTACTTTTTCCTGTTTTCCCTTGATAGACGCAGATTACA
Source organism: Candidatus Bathyarchaeota archaeon (assembly GCA_026014585.1). Lineage (NCBI taxonomy): Archaea > Thermoproteati > Candidatus Bathyarchaeota > Candidatus Bathyarchaeota archaeon. The sequence goes on from JAOZIA010000002.1 coordinate 428,037, forward strand.
TGGTTCTGCTTGTGGGGTTAGTTTTGTTTTATTGAGTGACGAACAAGAAGGTTTATATGGTTTTTTTGGGAAATGAATCTTAAATGTGTCAAAAACGTCTATGAATTGATTTTTGATTAGAGGGTGTATTGATTTGGCTCAATCAAAACCTTGTTCTCCAACATGTCGTTCCTTTAAATGCGCTAAAAACTCTGCATTCTACCGACGAGATTCAGTTTGGTGTAGATGGACCGAAGAAGCCTGCAACGTTGCAAACTGCACATACTCAATGTGCATGAAACGCCGGTTGCTTCCAGGAGGCATCTGCGGCGAAACTGTCAGACGACAAACAACTGAGAAAATGCCCGAAGACGACTTTGATGATCCAGTGAAGATTAAAGGAAAGGCACTGCGTAAACTCGGAGACAAAGAAATCTACTAAACTAAAAAAAGAAAAATTCTATTGCTCAGTTCTTAACTGGGCTTTCCATTTTTATCTTGTTTGAACCCGTTTAACAACTGGCGGTTTAACTTTCTTTAAAATTCTGTAACCGCAAATTATGCATTTAGTTTCGCCGCCACGGAGCTCCAACTCTTCAGAAGGAACCCGGGAGCCACATCGGATGCATTCGTAAACAATTCCGCTCTTTTCCATAAGAAACGCCTTTGCCTACAAAGAAAAGTATTTGGCTTTTAAAGCTTTCCAATAGTTTAGCTTGGACGGATAGCCTAATTTGAGAATACGCCTGCAAGAGCGAGCCAACCGCACACTTGGGCAAGGAGCACCCAGCAAAATCTACAACTCCTATGACGTAGTAGGCAATATAGCAATCATCAAAGTTCCCAACAACAACCGAGAAGCTGCAGATAAAGCTGCACGAGCAATAATGAACCTGTACCGTAACGTTAAGTCGGTGTTTTTGCAGACAAGCCAAGTCGGCGGCGATTTTCGGATTCGCAAACTTGAATGCTTAGCTGGTGACGGCTGCACAGTTACAGTTCATCGGGAGGCAGGCTGCATCTTTAAGGTTGATGTTGAAAAATGTTATTTTTCGCCGCGTCTTCAGTTTGAACGGGGTAGAATCGCAGGCTTAGTTGGCAACGGCGAAGTAGTGGTTAACATGTTCGCGGGGGCAGGCTGTTTCTCGATAGAAATTGCCAAAGTCCAACCAAGTGTCAAAGTGTACTCGATTGATGTTAACCCTATCGCTTTTGAGTTTATGCAAGAAAATGTTAAGCTGAACAGAGTTTCGGGTAGGGTGATTTCGCTTCTAGGGGATGCTAAAGAGGCGGTTATTGGCTTGCAAGGTGTAGCAGACAGGGTTTTGATGCCACTTCCTGAACTGGCACTTGAATATTTGCCATACGCTGTTAAAACGCTTAAACCGTCAGGCGGCTGGATTCACTTCCACGATTTTGAGCACGCAGAAAACCGCAATGAAGCCATAGAAAAAACCAAGCAGAAAATTAGTGATGTTTTGGAGGGTCTTGATTACAGCGTTAGTTATGCCAGAATCATCAGGAGTACTGGACCTAACTGGTATCAAACCGTTTTAGACATTCATCTTAGCGGTAGAAAAGCCAAGTTTTAATAGCAAAACCAAGTAATTATACAGCGGAAGTTTACAGGTATGAAGCGTAAATTAATGGAAATCTTGGCTTGCCCAATTGACAAGCATCACCCGCTGGAATTGCACGTTTTTGAAGAAAAAGATGAAGTTGTTGAAGGCGTAATTGTTTGCCCCAAATGCCTACGTTGGTACCCAATCCGCGATGAAATTCCAGAAATGCTTCCCGATGAGCTACGCAAAGACACCGAGGATTTGCCGTTCCTTAAAAAATGGAAAGAAAAAGCACCAGAAAAAATTGTGACTGAAGGAAAACCCTTCAACCTAAAATAAACTTTTTATTTCTACTGCCTTATTTTTTGCAGATGACTCTATCGCTGCTTCGGCAACCTGTAAAGCTTTCAGTCCATCTAAACCCGTGATTAAGGGAGTTTTCTTTTCAGTTATGCATTCAACGAAATGCTGCAGTTCACATTTTAAGGGTTCCTGGAAGGGGTAACGGGGCTGAACGGTTTCGTCTTTTTTCTCAATCCACAGGTCCTGCGTGATGTAGTCAAGACGCATTATGGCTTCGCTGCCTGTTGCAATTAATGTTCGGGTTTTGTATGGTGTGAGTCAGTTAGATTCGATAAAGGCGCTTTTGCCATCTTTATAAGTCAGCATTATCTGTGCGTAATCCTCGAATTTTTGGATTTTTCGACTACCCATCTTCGCGTAAACTGAAACGGGGTCATCGTTTGAAATGAAATGCATAACGTCAATATCATGAATCGCGGTATCTTTAACCACACCCACATCGCCGATGCGTTCAGGCCACTGAGAAACCCGCTTTGCAGTAGCACAAACAAGGTCACCGATTTGTTTTGATTCAACTGCTTTACGGATTGCTTGCAACCCAGGAATAAACCGCATCAGAAAACCGACGGTTAGGTGGACATTGTTTTGTTTGGCGGTTTCTACAAGCTGCAAGGCTTGCGTAGTATTGGTTGCCATGGGTTTCTCTACAAGAACATGTTTTCCAGCGTGCAACGCAGCTAATGCTTCAGTGGCAAGAATTGTTGACCACGTGCAGATGCTGAGCGCCTCGATTTTTTCGTTTTTAAGCATTTCTTGGCTGCTGGTGTAGGCTTCTACGCCATACTGGTTTGCGATAGCTTTTGCCCGTTCAGCGTTAATGTCGCAGATAGCAATTAGTTCGGTTGATGGCAGTTCTTTGTAGATTCTTGCGTGGTTTTTTCCCCAAAATCCTGTTCCGATTACGGCAACGCCTAGTTTCTTCAATTTTTCTTCAAACCTCTACCTAAACCCCTGTAGATGAAGCCTGCAGCTTCCACCTTTACAGGCTCCACAACACCAATTAAATCTACTAACGCACAGGGCGATTTCATCAAAGTATGAATCTTCTTCAGATTTAAGCGTTTAAACTGTTCTGTTCTACTAAAGATGACAATGCAGTCAACGCCCTCGAAGGCTTCATTTGAGGTTTTCTTTAAAATGCTTGAGGTTTCTGAAACATCAGTTCTGCTAAGCAAGGGGTCATAAACTCTTGTTTTGGCACCTTTCTGTACTAAAAGCTTGGCAAACTGCTCAGTAGATGAGTCGGGGTTTACTGCCCCAAAAACGGCTACTCTGGCGCGCCTAAGTGTTTTGTCACAAGCCACAAGAGCTTCCTGCGTTAAGGCTACTCCATGCTTAAGCATTGCCTCATTAATTTGTCTAGCCAGCGTGGGCAACCGTAGTGTAGTGTTTAGGTTTTCTGAGCTCTCAAGCATCAGGAAAATTTGGTCACTGTTTTTTTCTTCGCTTACTGCAGGATAAAAACTGGTGCTGGGTAGGTTGAGCAGTTTTAGGATTTCAAAATAGTCTACTCCAGCTTTCTCACAGTAAACAGCCAACTCATTTGCCAACGCTAACTGTAAATCATCTTTTACTGCCTCAAACAGTTGTGTTAACTCTGCAACTCTAACATTATCAATGGACACAACATTTGGGGATAATACAGACAAAACGGTGCAGGCACAATTGAGGCTGACTGGGTCTTGAGCGGCAACGTTAAATGCTAAATGATGATTGGGTTTGTTAGGGTAGGGTGCGTATGCTAAACCGAAATCTTTACCAGCACTTAAACCCGAAGTGTTCTCCAAAGTTTCCTTGATTATGCCCTCTAAGAGTCCAAACCCAGAGATTTCCCCATAAATAACCAGTGAACCCTCAGGCAGTACCGAACCAATCTGCTTGCAGACGTTAACGATTTCTTGAGAACGGGAATTTTTTTTGTCATCAATTTTTAGTGGAACCGCCAGCACAACAATGTCGCTTTTAGCAACGACGTCTTTTATCTCGTTTGAAGCCTTCAGGTTTCCTTTGGTGATGTGTTTTTTGAGGTTTTTCTCCACTTCAGGCTCAACAAAAACAGATTTACCCTTAGCCAGCCGCTTCACTAAGCTTTGGTCAGCATCACTGCAGACAACATTGAAGCCTGCCCCAGCAAACTGGTCCGCGTAGAGAACACCTCTTTGCCCACAACCTACAACAGCAATGGTGTAGTTTGAGTGGTTCTCGAAAGTGAGAAGATCTTGGGGGGTGAGGGCTAGTGCTGAGGGCATTACATGATTACTCCGTGGAGAGACAGTTTGGGCTTAAACTGTTTGTAGGATGTTTTTAAGCCGTAAAGTGTAGTCCTCTACTAGCTTTAATGCTTTGTCTTGGCTTTTAGCTTCAGCGTAGAGTCGGAAGACTGGTTCGGTTCCGCTTGGACGAATCAAAATCGCGCTGGCATCATCAAACCAGATTTTCACGCCATCAATCGTGCTAACTTTAAGATTTTTTACCTGCTCATAAATTGCCTGTTGCACCAAGGCTTTTTTGTCGTCTGGGCAATCGATTTTGCCTTTTTCAATAAAGTATTGAGGCTGCTCAGCAACCAACTGTGAAAGCGATTGACCCGTCTGAGTCATAATATCAAGAAGCAACGCAGTAGTCATTGCACCATCCCTCACGGCCTGGTGTGGTCTGTAGAAGATTCCGCCGTTTTCTTCCCCGCCAAGTTCTGCGTCTATTTCCTTCATTTTCTGTGAGACGGTTACGCTGCCAACTTTGGTCCATGCGATTTTGCCGTTGTATGCTTCGGCAGTGTCTTTGATTAGCGTAGATGAACTAACGGGGGTAACAATTGTGGCTCCTGGGTTTTTGAGGAAATACTGTTTAATCACGATTGCAAAGGTTTTATCGCCCCAGTAAATCGTGCCGTTCTCGTCGCAGAAGATGCTGCGGTCGGCATCTCCGTCAAAGGCAACGCCCATGTCTGCGCCGACGGCTTTGACAACAAGGGGCATGTCTTTGAGGTTTTCAGGTCGGGGTTCAGGCATGCGTCCGGGGAAGGTTCCGTCAATGTTAGCGTTTATTGTGGTTACTTTGCAGCCTAGTTCACGCAGCAAAACTGGAGTTGCTATTCCGCCTACACTGTTTGCAGCATCTACGACAACATGAAATTTTTTCTTTGAGATAGCTTCAACATTAACGTGCTTTTTCATTGCTGCAACATACTCATCATTAATACCTGATGACTCTTGAACCGTGCCCAGTTTGTCCCAGTCGGCATAAACGATTTTGTTATCAAAATAAATTTTTTCGATTTCTGCTTCCTGCTCATGACTAGTTTCTATGCCGTCGCTCCAGATGACTTTGATGCCGTTGTATTCTGGAGGGTTATGTGATGCGGTTATTATTACTCCGCCATCCATTTTGTGGTTTTTTACGGAAAACTGTAGGGCGGGTGTGGATGCCATTCCTGCTATGAACACGTTGCATCCTGTTGCGGTTAAGCCTGACATTACTGCTTTGGCAAACATTGGTCCGCTGGTTCGTGCGTCATATCCGATGATGAGGTTTTTTCTTCCAAAAAATGTGCCTATTGCGGCGCCAAGTTTGATTGCCATTTCAACGGTTAACTCTTTGTTTACGAGTCCTCTGACCCCGTTTGTCCCGAAAAGCTTGTTTGCACTCATAACAATTACCTTGAATAGTTAAGAGAAAGGTGAAGGGGTTTTTAAAACGTTTCAGTCGCTTTCAGAACAGGCACATGGTTAACCGCTTATACGCCTAATTTATCAACAAGCAAAAAATAAGAGGTGAGAGTACAGAGTTTCTTATTCCCACTCGATTGTTGCAGGCGGCTTATGGGTTATATCATAAACTACACGGGTAACCTGCGGGATTTCGTTGGTTATCCTTGTTGAAATAGCCTCCAGCACAGGGTAGGGAATCTTAGCAAAGCTTGCCGTCATAGCCTCTCTGCTCTCTGCGGTACGTACTGCAACCACGTAACCATACGCCCTCGCATCGCCTTTAACGCCTGTGGCTTTGGTGTCGGTTAAAACTGCAAAGTACTGCCACAAGTTCTCTGCTAAACCGTTACGTTCAATTTCTTGCCGCACAATTTTGTTGGCTAACTGAGTGATTTTGACTTTTTCAGGCGTCAACTCCCCGATTATGCGTACTGCTAAACCAGGACCTGGAAAGGGTTGCCTGCCAACGATTTCTGGCGGTAACTCTAGCATTTTGGCGACTTTTCTGACCTCGTCTTTGTAGAGGTCACGCAGGGGTTCGAGGATTTTTTTGAACTTCATTTTTTCAGGAAGCCCTGCAACGTTGTGGTGGGATTTTATTTTGTTGCTGTTTTTACGAAAACCTGATTCAATTCTGTCAGGATAAATGGTTCCCTGAATAAGGTACTGTGCATCTGATTTCACCGCGATTTCCTCAAAGACACGGATGAATTCTTCGCCGATGATTTTGCGTTTCTGTTCAGGCTCAACAATGCCTTGCAGGCGTTTCATGAAGCGGTCTTGAGCGTCTGCGATGATGAAGTTAATGTTGAATTTTGAGAATGCCTGTCGGATTTCCTCTGGCTCATCGGCACGCATGAAGCCATGGTCGACAAACACTGCAGTTAACTTGTCGCCTAATGCTGTTGCTGCCAGTGCCGTGGCGACGCTACTGTCGATTCCGCCGCTTAAGCCGATGATTGCTGTGTCGTTTCCGACTTCAGTTTTGAGTTCTTGCACCATTTTTGTAATTAAATCTTCCATTTGCCAGTTAGCTTGGCATTTGCACACTTCAAAGATGAAGTTTTTAAGCATTAATTCACCTTTTTCAGTGTGGATTACTTCAGGGTGCCATTGTAAACCGTATATTGGCTTGTTTTTATGTCGGAAAGCTGCTACTGGACAGCTGTTTGTGTGGGCAAGGGGTTCAAATTCCGACGGTAAATTGTAGACTGTGTCGCCGTGGCTCATCCAAACCTGCTCTTTTGAGCTCAAACCCGACAGCACACCGACAGGTTTGTCGACGTTAATGTGTGCGATACCGTATTCTTTGCAGGTTGCTGGCTCAACTTTGCCCTTTGACAGTTGTGCAAGCAACTGGTGCCCGTAACATAAACCAAGAATTGGCAAATCCAAATCTAAAATGCGGGGGTCAATTTTTGGAGCATTCTCGTCATAGACGCTGGAGGGTCCACCTGAGAAGATTAAGCCGCAAATGTTGAATTTTTGGGTGAGCGCTTGGATTTCTTGAGGGGTTATGTCGTGTGGAACGATTTCTGAGTAGACGCCTTGTTCGCGTATTCGTCTGCCGATTAGGTGGCAGTATTGTCCTCCGAAATCCAGAACAAGTATGGTGTTGTATTTTGTTTGCATCGGGCTTCAGGCTATTTGTGGGTTTTGCTCGTAATTTAAGATTGCTGTCTCAAATTATTTTTTCTGCCACATGGTTTTAGGCATTTTTAATCATTTGACTGGCACATAATAAACTGAATCTTTATTAAGATAATTGATTGTTTATAACAATAAACGTTTCAAAAAGATACGGTTAACTGAAAGAATGTACAGAGGCATATAAATGGAGTTAAACGAAACAGACATTAAAATCCTCAAAGGTCTCCTAGAAGACGCCCGATTCTCAAGCAGACAAATAGCCAAAAACGTAGGAGTATCCGTAGGCACCGTTCTATCAAGAATTAAAAAAATGGAAGACGAAGGACTAATCAAAGGTTACGCAGCAATTCTTGACCACGAAAAACTAGGCTTCCAACTAACAGTCGTAACCGAAATCACCGTTTCAAAAGGCAGACTAGTCGAAATGGAAATGGAAATCGCAAAAATCCCAAACGTCTGCGGAGTCTACGATGTAACAGGTTCAACTGATGCAGTAATCATCGGCAAATTCAAAAACCGCGAAGACCTTGGAGCATTCACAAAGCACATTTTGGCACTACCTTATATTGAAAGAACTAACACGCATGTAGTTCTAACAACAGTTAAGGAAAACTTCCAAAACCTGCTATAAGCACCCTTTCATCTCAATTATTCTTCTGCGCATATGGATTAGAGTAAACTTTGGTTTTTAGCGCAATATTAAAAGGCAGCCAGCAGTAAAAATAGTAAAACTTTGGACTGGGCAAATCGTGGAAGAAACAATCCCAAACCAGCTTGTTACAGCATTAAAAAAACAGAAATATCACATAGTCGGTAGCCACTCTGCAGTAAAACGCTGCAAATGGCTCTACGAATCCATAGTTAACGGCAGAAATTGCTACAAGGAAAAGTTTTACGGAATCAAGAGCCATCGGTGCATGCAGATGACGCCGTCACTGTATTGTTGCACTCAGCAGTGCATGTTTTGTTGGCGCGCCCAAAACGGGGACTTACAGGTTAAATGGGATGAACTTACAATACCCCATCAAGACAGCGTGCAACAAATCATTGAAGGCAGCCTAAAAGCACAACAGAAAATACTCAGTGGCTATAAGGGCAACCTGAAAACGAATTGGAAGAAATTTGTTGAAGCTCAAGAGCCCAAGCATGTAGCAATCAGCCTGACGGGTGAGCCCACGTTATATGAGCCGCTGGGGGAGCTGATTGCGGGCTTTTTTAAGCGGGGATTGACAACGTTTTTGGTTTCCAACGGAACCTTGCCTAATAGGCTTTTGAAGCTAACCAAAGAGCCCAGTCAGTTGTATGTTTCGCTTTGTGCCCCAAATGAACAGGTGTATAAGCAGCTTTGTCGCCCAATGGTTCCAGAGGCTTGGGAGAAGCTGAATGAGACGTTGGAGTCGTTGCAGAGTTTTCGGTGTCCTACTGTTACGCGTATGACTCTGGTTAAGAACCGCAATATGAACAGGGTTGATGAATATGCCAAGTTAATAGCGAAGGCGAATCCGACGTATATTGAGGCTAAGGCGTATATGCATATTGGGTTTTCGAGTTTGCGGTTGGGTTTTGACAGCATGCCCACTCATGGTGAGGTGAGGGCGTTTGCGACGGATTTGGCAGAGAAAACAGGGTATAGAGTTATTGATGAGTCACCGGATAGCCGAGTTGTACTGCTAAGTCAACTGAAAAAATCAAATGCAGTTGAACCATAGCAAACAATTCAATTCTACCACAAAATTTCATTTAAATGACAACTTACACTACATTTTAAGGATAACCTTAAATACGAAAACCCGAACGTTGTTTTGCTTTAAGCAAGTTAGCAGAGGAGAATTTAGTGGTAAGCGAGGGGAAAGGTCGCTTGTTCAGAAGAAAAGACGGCAAGTACCTAGTCTACATACCAAAAGACCTAGCTGAAGACAGCATGTTTCCCTTCAAAGGAGCAGACTCAATTTTTGTGAAAGTCAGCTTCAAGGTAGGAGACCGCCAGCTATTAGTGGAACAATGGTCTGAAAGATAAAACGTGACCTTTCTAAGTAGGAATAGAATAAATAAGCAGTTGATTTTATAAAAACAGGTGAAGAACTTGCCCACACTAAACACTGTTTTGAGAGACATAAAAGAAGACTTAAAACAAAAAGACAAAATCCGAAAAGAAACCCAAGAAAACATGAGGCAAGCAACCAGCCTTTCAAAACAAGCCATACTGCTCATCCACAGAAGAAAAATGGATGAAGCAAAAAAAATGTTAACAACCGCCAAAAACCAAATCAGCAACCTACAAACCCAAGCCACCCAGTATCCCGCCATAATCTACAGTGGAATGTTTAGCGACGCCCTGCAAGAATACGCGGAAGCAAACATATTCTACACACTAATAACTGAGTCACGTTTTGTTGAGCCAGAAGAAATCAGCGTTCCCCCTGTCGAGTATGTTTTGGGCTTAGCCGATGTGGTTGGCGAGTATAGGCGGTATGCTTTAGATGCTCTGCGTGAGGGTAACGTGAAACGGGGCGAGGAATGTCTTGAATTGATGGATGAAGTCTTTATGGAACTAATGGCGCTGGATGAGGCGTACATGTTGGTTCCGGGGCTACGTAGAAAGCAAGATGTTGCCCGAAAAATCATCGAGACCACCCGCGGCGACATAACCTTAGAAATCCGCAGAGAATCACTTGAGGAACAGTTAAAACGGTTTGAACCAGCAAAGTAAAATATCAAAACACACAGTTTAACGTTGAGCGTGAACTACATGGCTGAAGAAATAACATTTGCCGACTTCGAAAAACTTGATTTGCGAGTAGGTAAAATAATTGAGGCAACACCTGTTCCAGACAGCAAAAAACTCATCAAAATCATCGCTGACTTCGGAACCGAAAAACGCCAAGCAGTCGCGGGACTCCTAAAATATTACCAGCCCGAAGACCTTGTGGGCAAAAAAGTTGTTTTTCTCATAAACCTGCAGAAGCGGATGTTGGCGGGGCTGGAATCTCAATGTATGGTGCTAGCTGCGGAGGATGATGAGGGGAACGTGTCGGTTCTTATGCCTGAGAAAGATGTGGCGGAAGGCAGCAAAATCGGTTAAACCTAAACCTGCCAAAACTTGATTTTTGCGTTATACAGGTACGAAAAGATAATTAGCTATTAAGCAACGTATCTGTATCATTATTTGTGGATTGTGACTTTATGGCTGCAAACCAAGAAGCATTGATGTGGGTTGAAAAGTACCGCCCCAAAAAACTTGACGAAGTCGTTGACCTAAAAGACATCGTAGAAAGCCTCAAAGCATTCATGAAAAACCCCAAAACCATGCCACACCTCATGTTCGCAGGCATCCCAGGCACAGGCAAAACCACCCTTGCCCTTTGCATCGCCCACGAACTCTACGGACAGCAAAACTGGAGAAACTTCACCTTAGAGCTTAACGCTTCTGACGAGAGAGGCATCGACACTGTCCGCGACCGCGTCAAAGACTTTTCACGTTACAGCCGATCCAGCTTTGGCGAAATCCCATTTTCACTTGTCATTTTGGATGAAAGCGACCAGATGACTGGCGCCGCACAAACCGCGCTAAGGCGCATCATGGAGACTAGCAGCCGAACCAGCCGATTCATTCTAATCTGTAACCAATCCAGCAAAATCATTGAGCCCATCCAGAGCCGATGTGCAATCTTTCGCTTCTCCAAACTGGACCGCAAAGCCATGATTGACCACTTGCTATGGATATCAAGCAAAGAAAACGTGACTTTATCTCCTGAAGCAGCTGAGCGAATTGTTGATTACTCTGAGGGTGATTTGCGTCATGCGATTAACACGTTGCAGACTACGGCGGTTTACCGTGAGGACAAAGTCGTGGATGAGAAAACAGTTTTGCAGGTTGTCGGCGAAGCTAGCCCCAAACAGGTGCAGATGATGATTAACAAGGCTTTGAATGGTGATTTTATGGAAGCTCGAAAAATGATGTATGATTTGATTGGCAGTTTTGGGTTTTCAGGTGCAGAAATCATCAAGCAGGTTCAGCGGGAACTAATGAAAATGTCCTACATTACCCCTGAGCAGAAAGCTGAATTAACCAATCTGATTGCGGAGTACGATTACCGCCTAACACAGGGCGCAAACAGCGACATCCAACTCAGCGCGCTGCTAGCTCAATTTGCTAAGTTTGGAAAATCATTAGGCGAATAATTTGAAAAATGAGCTTTGGGTTGAAAAGTACAGACCGCAAAAAATAGCGGATGCCATAGGTAACGAAGAAGCCAAATCCACCTTTATTGAATGGTTCAAAGGCAAAAAACGCACCGCCAAAAAAGCCGTTTTACTCTACGGTCCACCAGGTGTTGGCAAAACAACCCTTGTAAACGCTGCTTCTAAAGAGTTTAATTTTCGTGTTATCGAAATGAACGCTTCTGATACACGAACTGAGAAGGCCATAAACAAAATCGCGGGACCAGCAACAGCCTTTGTCGCACTGGACACTTTTTCGTCTGGGAGCCAAGGAAACATCCTGTTCATGGATGAAGTGGATGGCATCGCAGGCAACGAAGACCGCGGCGGAGTAAGCGCAATTGTAAAAATTGTGGAAAAATCCCGCATCCCTGTTATCATGGCAGCCAACGACCCCGACCTAAGCAAGCTACGCCCTCTCAAGAAAGTGTGCCTGCTAATCAGGTTCCAACAGGTTCGCATACCCCTAATCATCTTGGCGCTTCAGAGAATTTGCAAAGCTGAAGGCATAAAGGCAGAGTTTGAGGCGTTGGAGCGGATTGCGGAAAATAGCCGTGGCGATGTACGCTCAGCCATTAATGACCTTCAGGGGTTAAGTGAAGAAAACAAGGTGCTAACCGCTAAGGACACGATGATGCTTAGCTACCGCAACAAAGACATCAGCATGGACGAAACGCTTGCAAGCTTTTTTTCAGCTAAATCTTTAACCGATGCTAACATTTTGCTTAGCCGCTCAAATGTGGATTTTGATGAGCTTTTAATGTCAGTTAGCGACAATTTGCCCCGAAGATACGCCGATTGCAACGAGTTGGCAGAAGCGTATGACCTTGTTTCTAAAGCTGACATGTTTAGAGGCAGAATTGGTACGGAGAACTGGCACCTGCTCAAATACTTCTACAGTACAATGGCACAGGCAGCCGCAGTTGCCCCAACATCCTACAAGCCCTTCCAAATCAAAACGCCACCCGAAAAAATCATCACACTCTTCTGGACAAAAAGCAAACGCACCACACTGGACAAAATATGCGCAAAAATCGCAGCCCAATGCCACATCTCCAAAGCAACCGCAAAAAAAGACGTGGTTCTTTTCCTCAAAATTATGCTGCAAAAACCAAGTTCAGAAGGGATTGTTTTGGGTTTGGGTCTTTTGCCTGAAGAGGTTGATTTTCTGCTTAAAATGGACAGGTTCTGAATTGTATGGTTATTGTTTTGGATAAAAAAGGGTTTAAGCTTCCACGGTTTGATAAAGAAAAATTTGTTTCGTTGTTGAGGTTGGGTGTGGATTATAATCGTGACTTGGGCTTGTTTAGTGTCAAGAATTTTAATAATATTGACAAGATTACGGCTGCGGTTTCGGAGATTTTGAAGTCTGAGGTTGTGTTTATGCAGACCTGTATGGTTTGCGGGAAGAGTTTTGGATGTGAGAAATGTAAGTATAAGGAGAATTGTGCTACGAAGAATTTGCCGTTTACTTGTGTTTGTCCTGAGTGTTTAATGCAGAATTTTTAGACGTTTGTCTAGGGTTTTTCTCACTTCATTTGTCTTTTTAGTCACGTATATGATTGTACAACTGTTACATTTATTTCGCATGAATACTGATTTTTTCACATATATGCTATTGATAAGGGCTAAATACTGAACAATTGCACAAGTGTGGTAACACATCATAGTGGAACTTGGAGAAATGAACAAATGAACGAAAGAGTACATAAAAACAGTTCATTTTTGAACGGTAAATCAACCTGTGGAACAAACACACGACTAAAAGACACCAACACACTCAGCGGCATGTGCCCAATATGCATCCGCGACTGCCCAGTTCTCTGCGAAATCAGCCTCTCAGCCTTCCGAGGACGCGAAGCACTCTACCCAGAACCCTCACAATTCGGAACAAGCACAGCAGGCGCACTCAAAAACTTTGGCTTAGACTGGTCACACCTAAGCATCCAAGCAGGCTTACTTGAAGCGCAAGGAATAGAAGAAACATCGGAAGCAGCCATATTCCCAAACGCAAACGTTGAAACCGTAGTTGGCGGAATGTCCCTGAAACTCCCCGTCTTAACAGGCGCATTTGGCTCAACCGAAGTCGCACGAGCAAACTGGGATGGACTGGCCATTGGTGCTGCTTTAGCAGGTGTTTCTGTTACCATTGGCGAAAACATTGCCGGCATGGATGTCCAATCAGAATTAACTAACGGAAAAGTCACTCATTCCCCCGAGCTTAAGCGAAGAGTTGAATCCTTCCGCAAGTTCTGGGATGGAAAATACGGTGACGTAATTATCCAAACAAACGTTGAAGACCAAAGATTAGGCATTGACACATATGCACTTTCAAAACTTGAAGTCAACATTATCGAACGCAAATGGGGACAAGGTGCAAAAGCCATCGGTGGAGAAGTACGCCTCAAAAATATCGAAAAAGCCATCCTGCTTAAAAAACGAGGCTACATTGTCATTCCAGACCCAGAAGACCCAGTGGTTCAGCAAGCATTTCGAGAAGGCGTCTTTAACACGTTTGAACGCCACAGCAGAGTAGACATACCCAAAGAACAAAACTTCTTAGAAGACATAGAATGGCTCAGAAGGCAAGGCGCCAAAAGAGTCTTCCTCAAAACAGGCGCATACCGACCCACAGCAGTAGCCTACACAATGAAATGGGCATCTGAAGCAAAAATTGATGCGCTCAGCTTTGATGGCGCAGGCGGCGGAACAGGAATGAGCCCAGTGCCAATGATGGATGAAATGAGCATTCCAACATTATATCTGCAAGCACTCGTTATGCAGTGTGCTCAGATTCTAAAGAGCAAAGGCAAGTACGTTCCAGACCTTGTTATGGCAGGCGGATTCATCGAAGAAAGCAGCATCTTCAAAACCATCGCAATGAGCAACTTCGGAGACGGACCAATGGTAAAAGCGGTCTTGATGGGACGCAGCCCAATCACGGCGGCGATGAAAGCAAGCTACTTCAAACAACTCGCAGCAGAAGGCAAACTGCCAAGAAGCTTCACTGACAAGTTCGGCTCAACCCCAGAGAAATTCTTCATCGCCCTACCCGAACTAAAAGCAAAATATGGACTACGATTCAGTGAAATTCCACTGGAAAGCGTCGGCGTATACACCTATCTGATGGACAGAGTAGGAGTTGGCTTAAAGCAGCTACTGGCAGGCAACCGTAAATGGAACCTGAATCTGCTTGCACGCGGTGACCTCATGAGTCTTAGCGAACTTGCCACAAAAGTCACAGGCATTCCATTGGCGCATGAAGTTGAAAACGACGCAGTCAAAAAAATTCTTGACTACTAAACTCATCCTCTTCTTATTTTTCTTTTTTTAAGCTGTCAACATTTCTATTTGTTGCGCTATGTTAAGTGGGTGTTAGGTGTATTCTGCTATGTACAAGTTTCCTGAATAGGTCTGGTCTTCTATAAAAACAGAGGCAGGGTTACCCGTCCAGCTCTCCAACAGCATACCAAAATCCGTTGTCAAAGAGAACCTAATAAAATAATGCCAGCTTCCACTAACATAAATAGCGTCTGGAACCTCCAAACTGTGATAACCCTCAGTAACCCGATGATTGCCCACTGTGGTGCCTACATAGTTGCCGTCAATAGTTAAATCTACAGTAACAGGCTGATAAAAACCATACATAGCCGTCAAGTAAAAATCAACCATCGCCCAATCATAAGCAAACATAGCCACCACCGTATGATTAGCATCCATAGTCACAGTCAAAGTACTGTTCAACCCTGCAGGATTACCATCCACAGTCCAGCCGATAAACGTGCATCCGCCGTTTGCAGAAGCATAAACTGTTGCCACATCATCCTCAAGATAAAGATAACTAGAAGAGTACGCAGACCCAGGGCCCTGAGTTTGCACGGTTAAATGACAGGTAGGCAACTGTGAGACATCTAAAAAGTGGGCAGTTACCGTATAGTTAGCATCCATAATTAACTGCAACGTGCTATTGCTGCCTGCAATAGTTTGGTTTACTGTCCAATAATCAAAAAGGTAATCCTCATCTGGATAAGCAGTAACAGTAGCCAATGAACCATTAACATAGGTGGAGCCATCAGCAGAAGCATACCCGCCCTCGCCATACTGAACCGTCAAAGTATAGCAAGGCGCAAATACCGCATGTAACTCGCAGCTTTCAGAGGCAACAAACTCCAAAGTTGATTCGGAACTGTAGTATTGGTCGTTTAGAGTCCAGTAATCAAAAGCCCAACCTTGATTGGGTGTTGCAGATATTTCCACAGGCAACCCACTGCAAACGGTCAATCCAGACGGCGACACCCCACCGCCCTCACCAGCAGTAACGTTTACGCCAAACCCATACAAAACACTAATCTGCTGCGTAGAATAACGCGCATCAACAATGAAGGGAACCGACGTATAATAATTACCGCTAACTAGGACATCACAAAAATACATATCCTCAGCCTCAAGATACTCAGGCACATAAACCTCATAGACAGCCGCCGGCAAAAAATTCTGATAAATCGGCACAACATCCCAACCGCTATAGTAAATGTAGCCGCCGATATAGAAGGGAACTGACAAAAACATTTCCATCTCATATTCCTGATCCCAATAACTAGCAACAATAGTAACAGTAGGATCACCTTGAGGCAAGGATGGAGGTGCACCATGCATACGTTCTATTAAGTAAATATTTGGATTGCCAAAAATATTCATAGAACCCTCATGCCAACCTGGAGTGTTAGGAATGCCAGGAGAATAAACAGGCCAATAAGTTGAAAAATCAGTTAACGGTGAATTAGCGTATGAAACCCCAAAAACATCCCAAGAAGCTTCATCTAAAGAATCATAAACAGTATACTCATACATGAGCGCATAATAATAAAAATGAGTAATGAACTCTTTGCCAAGCCCTGTCGAAGAGTTAAAACTTCTTGCCGACAAAGCAGGAGAAGCCTCATTAAAGCCCAGATAGCAAGTACTACTGCTACTATACAAGCGCGTTCCAAACCAGCCGCGCGCTAACCCCTCAGACCTGCCAGTTGCGCTAAAGCATGTCCAGCTCCAAGCAAAAAAGGTCTTACCATAAGTTAAAGGCTCAATATCTTCCCAACGGACATTATTTTCCCCCGTTGAATTATCAAACCAGTAATTGCCAGTGCCATTCATATGCCCAATATAGAGCGCACAAAAAGTATCATAATTCTGCCTCATATAAGTAATATCACTCAACATAACAGACTTAGTAAAATTAGTAGATGGCACATCTGGATTTTGCGTTGAATCAAGTTCCTTTTTAGTTGAAGTAGAATCATATTCAGGGCTATTAACAAAATAATTATACACTGCATTTGTCACCTCATTTACTGCCCCAGGCTCATCAAAATACGTTCCATCAGACCAATCATTAAATTGTTGGTATCTTGAACCGAAAACCAATGACCCCGCCGACTGATTGGGCAAATACGCCTCCGCTGAAGGAACAAAAACCAAAACCAAACTAGACACCATCAAAACGCACAGCAAACCAGTCAACGGCTTAAACCGCCACCTAGGCAATCTAGCAACCCCAACTAAACCTGCCAAGCGAGAACGCAAACAAATGCCCAAAACACAAAAGGAGGCAACCAAAACCACAGAAACCAGTGTGAAATCGGCATGTACCATCTGCAAACCAGCATCAGATACAATCTCAGTTGGCTCAACCACCACAGGTGCCTCAGAAAAATCATCAGAAACACCCGCCTCCTGCCCAATAACCATAGGAACAATCTCTTTTATTTCGCCCATATCAGCCCAAAGCCGAACGTAAACGCCTGAAACCCCACCGGGATACACCCGATCAAAGCCAATAGGAACAAACCATGCAGGATAAAGTGTAAAGGGGTCACCGCCACGCGCTAAATCAGTTTCTTGATAGTTAAGGTAGCACAGTGAAGCATTGCCCACCGAGGCAACTTTAAAACCA
Organism: Candidatus Bathyarchaeota archaeon; assembly: GCA_026014585.1. Taxonomy (NCBI): domain Archaea; kingdom Thermoproteati; phylum Candidatus Bathyarchaeota; species Candidatus Bathyarchaeota archaeon. Next base: position 445,472 of record JAOZIA010000002.1, read on the forward strand.
GAAACCGTAACATTACCGCCCAACGGCGAAGCATAAGAAAAATTCGCAGTAGTCGCAAGCGCCAAATCTACAGCTTGCTCACTTGAAACCTTAGGCTCGCCCATAACGGTGTAGAATTGCCAGTTATCCACAAAACTCTTCAAAGAGCCATCCTCATACGTTAAAGCCACATTCTTAACAGGAGCCTCAACACCCGATGCATCAACGTATGTCCAAACAAACTCAGTACGCAACAAATTAATATCAACATCCAACCTCAAATCACTCTGCGTCTTAGAAGCATTATCGACAGGCATATCATCCAGCATTGAATTTAGAGACCCATAAAAAGAATCATTACTGTAGACCTGGTATCTTGACAGGAACCCTTTAGCATCCTCAACAACACTAGCCGCTTTAAAACTGTTAAGGGCAACCTCGCCTGTTTTATGACTGACAAAAAGCATCTGCAAACGATCTCCAACAAAAGAATACCTAACCCTAAAACTGCTGTCCGCAGACACCAAAGTAGCCTCACTTGTTTGCTTATCAAGAGACAAATACGACTCTGCCTGCACAGGCTTAAACGACGGCGCATAAGCAGCCAAGTTAACATCTGCAACATCACCAAGCAACTGAAATGCTTTTTCTTGGACACTTGGAGAATCTGCCGCTGCAAAAGAGCACGGATAAATAGCAATCAATAGGGTAACTGATATAATTAATGTTAAAAGAGTTTTCTGATTAAATGTTTTAACCAATACTTTTCCCCGCCTTAATTAGCTATGTGCTGGCTAACCATCCTTTTCAGGCGTTTGTCTTTTAAGGTTTTGCCAAAAAACGGAAAACTTGAAAAAGCAAAAAAACCCCACATTACCTGCAATATTGACAAATCTTATAAGACAAAAGTTTGCCATATCCTTTTCAGGGGTTTGTTAGGTGGCAAACAGGGCGTGGTTAGTGTTATGCTGCACTCTACTAGCAGCAACTCTATGCATAGCTGAGACGCCAAATAGTTTTGCAACTGAAGAGTTAACAGAGAACACATGGACGGTTCTGCCCGAGCAACCCTACACGCTATTTGCTGCAGTTGCAGTTGTTGATGGAAAAATTTATGCTACTGGTTTTGATAGCACGGGCAAAAACTTTGTAATCGTGTATGACCCACAAACAAGCACATGGAACACAAAGTACCCATCAGTTGACAAGCCCTGGGACGGAGCAATCCAGCCGGCAGTCTTTGCCACCGCAGTATTCAAAGATAAGATTTACTGCTTTGGAGCGGGAGTTTACAGAGAAGGCATCATAAACAACAAAGTATACGATACCAACACCAACCACTGGTCAAACATAACACCAGACCCACACTCAAGATATGCTCCGTCTGCATGTGCTGTTAACGATATAATTTATGTTATGGGAGGCGGCGGAGACGGGCCAGGAACAACTTTGGTAGAAGCCTACAACCCAGCAACAGACACATGGACCACCAAACAACCCATGAACAAACCTGCAGGTCGCCCCAGCGCAGTAGCCGTTGAGAATAAAATCTATGTTTTCGGAGGAGACTACATACAAGTCTACGACACCTTAACTGATAGGTGGAGAACAATTACCGAGTATAAGTTAGACACACGATACGTTTGTGGCCAAGGCGCAACATCAGGCAAGTATGCACCCCAAAAAATATACCTGTTTGGAACCGAAAAAGTACTAGTTTTTAATCCGCAAACAGAAACAGTTGAAACTAAATTCACATACCCGTTTTTCTCAACTATCGGCTACTACCAAAGTTTTAACACCGCAGTGATAGCGGATATTTTCTACTTGATTGGCGGAGGAGGAAGCGGTCACATGATTGATTATATGTATGTTCCGTTAGGCTACAGTGCAACCAGCCCAAATGATGGTGCAGGTGGCGGTTTGTCTTTGGTTTTCACAGTGGCAGGCATAATAGTAGCCGCAGTAGTGATTGCTGCTGTAGGGGTTTTAATGTTTTACCGCAAACCTAAACAAAACAAATCTCAGCTACTTTAGATTCAGTTTTTCATTTAGAGTTTATTATATACACCAAAAATAGTTTTTTAAATGCAGTTACCAGCTATCAATAAAACATTTCAAGACACCATCAACAAATCTTATAAGACAAAAGCTTGCCATACCTTCTTAGAGGATAGAGAAGTGGCAAATAGGGCTTGGCTTGTGCTTTACTGCTTTCTTCTGTTAGCCATTCTTTGCATAGCTGAATCTCCACAGGTCCTTGCTGCAGAAGAATTGGAGGCGAATTCTTGGACGACTTTGCCTGAGCAGGAGATAGAAACCTTGTGTAGTGTTGTTGCTGTGGATGATAAAATTTATTGTCTGAGCTTTGTGTTGAAAGACACATGGATAAGTACTGTTTACGTATATGACCCACAGGCTAACAGTTGGGAAACCAAAACGGCAACCTCTGACAAACCTTGGGGAGATGGTGAAATCCAGCCTGCACAATTTACCACAGGTGTAGTTGGTGACAGCATCTACTTTTTTGGACATGGAGTTTACATGGAAGGCATGCTAAACAATAAAGTATACGACACCAGCGCTAATCATTGGTCAAGCATAACACCTGACCCACACTCAAGAATTGACCCAGCTGCATGCGTAGTTAATGGTAAAATTTACTTGATAGGCGGGTCAACTTCAAGCTTGATTGAAACCTACGACCCCGCAACAGACACATGGGAAACTAAGCAATCACTAAACAAGCCAGTACTAGACCCAATGGCAATTGCTATTGGTGATAAGATTTACGTTTTTGGAGCAGGATACATACAATTCTATGACCCCCAAACAGATCAGTGGAGAACAATTGGCGAGCTTCAGCTTAATTATTATTGTAGGTGTGCTGCAGCCACAACTGGCAAATATGCGCCACAAAAAATCTATTTCTTCTCACCAAAGGTTATACAAATATTTGACCCCCAAACAGAAACACTTGACAACATGCCCTATCCAAACCACACAATCCCCGAATACATAACCAAGCAGTACCCTAACGCTATTTTTGGAAATACTCTCGACAGTTTTCAAGTTGCAGTAGTTAATGATGTTTTTTACCTGATTGGTGGAAGTGTAGCTGGCAGAAATCAGTATGGGTCTTCAATCGAGAGCTTTAAGGTTGATTATCGTTATGTTCCTTTGGGTTACAGTGTATCTTCCTCGAGTGATGGCGATGTGAATTCTTGGTTGTTTTCTGTGGCGGGTGTGGTTGTTGCTGTGGCGGTTCTGGCGGGAGCAGCGGTTGTTGTTATACGTTTCAAACATTCCAAACCTCCTTAAACCGTCAACATTCCTATTAGCCACCTATTTGGAGCCTATTAGAAATACTATGCAGAAACGATAGAGGGGTAGGGGTAGCTGCGTTTCTATTTGGAGCCTAATAGCCAAACTATGCACAAAAGATAGAGAGAGGTCTAAGAAGTCCCTAAGAGGCAGGTCACTATGACGAAATTTCAACCAATTAAATATTGAAAAAATGTTTTTTGAATACAGAAGCATCAACCAGACAAAGAGCAACTCTTAACTTGTCCTGCACTGTTAACATTTTCTTGTTAGGGGGACACTTTTATGGCGCAAGAACAAGGCAGCTTAAATGTTGCACAAGAACAGCTCAGGCTGGCAGCAGAAAAACTCCAACTCGACAGCGGCATCCACCAGATGCTAAGCCAGCCTAAACGTTCCATTACAGTTAGCATAAATATTCACCGTGACGACGGTGCAATAGGTGTTTTTCAAGGAGTCCGCGTGCAGCATTGGGATGCGTATGGTCCATTCAAGGGCGGCATCCGCTACTACCCCGACGTTACGTTGGATGAGGTTACTGCTTTAGCGATGCTGATGACTTGGAAATGCGCTATTGTAGATGTTCCCTTTGGAGGCGCAAAAGGCGGTGTATGCGTGGACACCAAAAAACTAAGCAATCCCGAACAAGAACGCATAACACGACGCTACGTCAGCTTAATTTACGATTATCTTGGTCCACAACGAGACATTCCAGCTCCTGATATGTACACGGACGCGCAGACTATGGCTTGGATAATGGACACGTACAGTCAACTCAAAGGTTACAGCGTACCCGAAAGCGTCACAGGAAAACCTGTTGAAATTGGGGGTTCATGGGGCAGAGTAGAAGCAACAGGCAGAGGCGTAATCCACTGCATAAAACAAGCAGCCCAAAACAACAGTCTAAAACTCAAAGGCGCCAGCGTTGCCATTCAGGGCTTTGGAAACGTGGGATATCACGCTGCGGTAGCGGCAAGGGAAATTGGCTGCAAAGTAGTGGCGGTAAGCGATTCCTCAGGCGCTATTTATTGTCCGGACGGATTAAATCCACATGGCATTTTGGAGTATAAAGAAAAAACGGGTTCTGTGCAAGGCTACCCGGGCAGCAGAAACATCAGTAACCAAGAATTACTTGAACTAAAATGTGACGTTCTCATACCCGCAGCCTTGGCTGGGCAAATCACGGGTAAAAACGCGGACAAAATCAAAGCAGAGATGGTTGCGGAAGCCGCTAATGGACCAACCACGCCAGAAGCAGATAAAATCCTCGACGAGAAAGGTGTCTATCTGATTCCTGACATTCTCGCCAACAGTGGCGGCGTAACCGTGAGCTATTTTGAGTGGGTGCAAAACCTCACGCGGGAGCAGTGGACGCTTGAGATGGTGAATCGTAAGCTTGAGGAGAAAATGAGCAAGGCGTTTAATGATGTGGAAGCAGTTGTGACGCGGCAGGAAAGCGACATGAGAACGGGTGCTTTGATGTTGGGTGTGGGTAGAGTGGCAAATGCCATAAAAACGCGGGGACTATGGCCATAACAACTTTTCTTTCTGTTACATTTAATTCCAAAAAAGACACAGGTATTTTTTTAAGCTTGAAAATGAGATAATTATCTTATGCCCTATAAGTTCACATTTGACTTGTCCAAGGTTCCACGATTTTTCTTTACTGAACTCGCAACAGTTAGTTATCAGAAGGGCATGCATAAATCCTTAATCACAACGCTGATGGACATAAACAAAAAATTCAAAATCCAAGAAGCCACAGGACTCAACCTAAACGATTCACTGGTACTCATACAAGACATACTGGATTTACAAGCAATCAACATGATTGAACGCAAAAAGTTTCTAAAAACCAAAAAAAGAGCCCTGTTCCTTCCACACTGCAGCAGAAAATATAGGGATGGACGATGCAAAGCAGAATTTAACTCCGAAGTTCCATCCTACACCTGTGCACATTGCTCCCCAGACTGCCTAGTTTATCAGGCAGAGCAATATGCCAAACAGAAAGGCTATGACGTGTATGTCTTACCCGGTGGTTCCTGTATTCCCAAGATTTTGGCAAAAACACATTATGAGGGGCTTGTGGGTGTTGCTTGCGGGGAAGAAACCCGATTGTTAGGTCCAATGCTTGAAGCAATGAATGTTGCTGGGCAAGCTATTCCGTTGATTAAAAACGGTTGCGCCAACACGGTTTTCAGCATGGAAACCCTTACAAAAACCCTCTAGATTTAATTCAGCTTTAGCCAATAAGTATACAATGAACAGTCAAGAATCCAAACCCCAAATTTTCAAATTAAAAATTAATCACGAAACCAAAATTCGGCTGCTACCCCTGATTGCCTTTGTAGCTGCGTTTGTTTTGCTGGGTCTTCTTGAACCAAACTCTTTTGGAGCGTTGTGGAAGGGTAGAACTTTTGAGTTATTCTTCATCTGGCTCATTGGATTGGAGTTGATGTTAGGCTGGGACACATTGCCAACAAATAGGCTGGACAAAAAAGTCTGGGTAAGAAGGATTCTTTTTGGTATTTCCTTGTTGCTTCCCATCTTGTATGTTGTCTTGTCGTTTTATGGTGGACTAAACAATGCAATAACTACTCTTTCTGTTCAAAATGGGGTAGCTTGGGCTTCATCGATGCCGCTTTCAACAGAATACCTAGTTTTCGGGTTATTTTTCTGTATAATGATTTTTCTGGCTTACGGGAAGAAGGGTTTAGCAGCATTTGCCATTCCAGTGTTTTTTGCAGTCTTAATCGGGGCAATCTACACTATCGATAATGTTTTTCCGTATGGACAGTTTACGCCTTTTCAAATCTTTGTTCCAACAACCGCAGCAGTAGCCCAATCAGTCCTTGCCGTAATGGGGTACCACACAAGCCTGGACACTTCGCAGACACCAACGCTCCAAGTTTGGGGCACATCAGGAACCACACAGTTTCAAATTGCTTGGCCATGCGCTGGAATTGAAAGCCTGCTTATTTTCACGGTGATTGCTTTGCTGTTTTTGAAGCGGATACCACTTTCTTGGAAGGCTAAAGCAGGGTTTTTTGCTTTGGGAGCGGCTGTGACGTATTTGATTAATATTTTTAGGATTGTGTGGATTTTTTTGTTGGGGATGAATTTTGGTGAGACCTCGGCGCAGGTGCAGGAGTTCCATTTCTACTTTGGCCCCATGTATTCGATGACGTGGATTATTGTTTACCCGCTGATTCTGATTTTGGGGTTGATGCTTTGGCAAAAACACAAAGCACCTAAACAGACACAAAAAACAATGAAAAAAACGTAAAGGCACCTCTTTAAATGAAAACTCTTTTAGCTACCACAGCAACTTTTAACGGTGAGCCGGGGTGGCGGAGTGGTTATCGCGCCAGCCTCGAGATCTAAAAAATGGGCAGCCAGACCAAAAGGTAAGGCAAGATAGCTGGTGGGCTTTGTGCTCGCAGGGGTTCGAATCCCTTCCCCGGCGCCAAACTTATGCCCCGAATAAAGCCAAGATACTTGTTGAAATAACCCAAGAGACAAAAAGAAACTTACCTTAACAGGTTTACATTAGAAGTTTTAGGTAAAATTTCGGATTTGAACAGATTTCTTCTCTGACTGCTTTAAGGATAACCCCCTTTGAAGCAAGAGAGGCTTCTCGGAAACAATTAATAAAACAGGACATGTCCCTTCCACATGTTGTATCTGGACAACAGTTTTTGAGATTTTGACAATCTCTTAGGTTGAATATTTTTTGGCGCATATAACAGGGAAAAACGTCTAGGTTACAATCAATCACCAGTGAAGTTCTTCCTGCTGTGCAGGGGTAACGCATGGGCAACCCGTCATGTGCACTGACCACATCTCTTAGATAACCAGAAACCGTTGCCACATCGGAACCAAGCAGTTTCATTTCTAAGACTTTGGCAACCATGTTTCTAAGGTTCTTTTGTGTTTGAAAGTGCGAGCAAGACAAGTTGCCCCCAACGGTGAATGTTCCATCATTTAAGGAAAAGTAAGGATATGACATAGCAAATGAAATACCTAATTGATCGTTGACGTAATGGATGGTTTGTTCAACATCTTTCACTGTCCAAGTGGGATTAAGAAAAGTGATGGCGTATAACCTTAATCCGCATTTTTTCGCAACTCGTATGGTTTCCTTAGCCGTTTTTGATATCCCGGCAACATGTTTTGCTTGATCCCAGAGTCGTTCATCATAGTGATCAACAGAAACTGATAAAATATCCAAGTTCTTGCTGATATCTATCAAAGTGTTCGGACTAATCGTGCCGTTAGATGTTATGGAAGTTATCATGCCCTTCTTTTTTGCATACGCCAATACCTCAGCCAAATGAGGATACAACCCAGTTTCGCCCCCTGTGAAGTAAATAAATGAAAAACTATTTTTCGCAAGCACATCAACCGCAAATGTTGCATCATCAAGTGATAGGTCAATGGGTTTTGAAGCCCAAATGTTGCATCTATCCAAGCACATTGCATTGCACCTAGTTGTAACTTGAAGGAAGGCAAATTTTAGCTCTCCAAAATTTCTAAGAAAATGAGAAAAAGCGTTTGCCGCTACTGTTGCTTTCAAAAGCCTCACCGTACAATCATGGTTCTTGGATTTATTCAAAAATATGTCGAACACAGCACTGGCGTTATCCAGTTGAATGTGTTCGCTTAATGATACAGCCTAAATCTGCTAATAAATATTTTTCAATGTGTCAACCTCGAAAAAGCGATAACCTAATTTCTACGCAAGTTAACGTTACTCTATTAATGCCATTAGGTCTTGCCCACTCCATCTTTCTAAGTAATAGCACGGGTTTCGCCTGTCCAACGTGGACATAAAAAGAGTTGTGGAGAAAACGAGATTTCTGGCGACACCATCATTCTAAAAAGTTTTAATCTCTTCCCCAACACCAAAAAACATACAAGACTAACTCTCGATGATGTTACTGATTTCAGTGATTTGCTTATGGGTATACTGATATCTTCACCATTTTTCTTAATTCTCTAAGCATTTTTAGGGGTGTTTGAAAAGACCCAGCTAAACAGCCACAGCTGGTGCAATCTGCATTTGAAAAACATCTTCTTTTGTTCCAGGAAACATCCAAATGAAGGGCACCATCCCTCCAGGGGCAATCACGTGTGTGGTCTGGATATTCATACCATTTTATCATTGCTTTTGTCATCAAGAAACGCTTAGGGTATAATGCCTTTGCTTTCTTTAATTCTTCAACTATTGGGGTTCTTTCGTTTTCCTTGACTACCATAGATGAAGAAAAATCCAGTCCACCAGCACATATGTTACACACTACCCCATCAAATCCATTTTCATCTGCAATTTTTATGACACCGTCAAGTTCCTTGTAGTTATCTTTGGTAAGGGTCATATTGATGATAACGCGTTTATCTCCTGAATAATTTTTTATTACCCTTGAAAAAACGCCCTCGCCTCTAATGGCATCATTTGTTTTTGATAATCCATCTATCGAAACAAACAATCTGTGCTTAAACTCGTCTGGTATTCTGATTGTTCCGTTTGTTATAACATACACTAATGGAAATAGTTTATCTGCAAGCATTAAAACGTCTGGTCTTAGCGCAGGCTCGCCGCCCACCAGTAAAACAGCTCTTATGCCTGACTTATACAGGTTTTCAAATCTTTTTTCCCAAACAGAAATCGGGAGATCTTGTGTTTTAAGGTCCTTTCTATCTTGAAAATGATAACAGTGTTTACACCTGAGGTTGCAATTATCCGTGATATCGATTTCCGCGAAATATTTTGTTTTGAATACACTTCTCTTTAGTTCAAGCCATAACAGGTACAAAAGTGTCTGAGCATAGTTTTTCATAAAAACGTACAAGTTGGGCAACAGTTAAAGTCTTCTTACTTTTAGTCTATAAATCATCATGAAACTAGAAAGAAAACATATAACACCATCCTAAGTTCAAACCTGATATGTTACGGGAACCAGAAAACTAACGAAAACAGGTTTAAGGGCGATTTTATGTTTGGTTTGTTTTCCCATAAGGCTTAAATTGTTTTTACGCCGAGTTAGACTTCGCTGTGAGTCTATGGTGTTTTGCCCTTCGTGTGGAAAAGCCAATCCTGACGATGCAGTTTACTGCAATTACTGCAGCAAACCAATTCCTAGACTAAATAACAGATACCCTGCTTCACCACCAAAAGCCCCCATTATAACACCACTGCAGATAACCTCAAACAGACCCCGTATAGCTAGGAAAGTGGAAACGGTCTTGATTTTTTTAATCATTATTCTCATAGTAGCGTTTATATTATTGGGCAGTGAAGCTGGACATGAAACGCTTATTTTCGCCAACATTTACACTGACACATATAATTCTTATGGGACTGAAATATACAGGATAAATATTGACATCAAAAACATTGACTCGACCCCTAAATTAATAGATTCGATTTATCTTAACGGAAACCCCTATGATAGTTACAGTTTACCATCTACTCCAGAACAATATGGGCTACTGAAACAAATAGTTCAGCCAGATCAACACGTCTACGGACAAATTCACTTACCAACCACGTCATATGGAACAGGTGACTGGAACAGAGGAGATTACGTAAAAGTCAGCATTAAGGCATCTACCGGTGGAGATTGCACTACCTCCGTGCATCTAGCATAACTGAAAATATGTGGATTAGTAGATTTTTGTGTCATCTTCTTCTTTTAGAGACGCCCCACATCTGCCGCAGAACCGATTTTTTACAGGGCTTATTTTGCCACATCTGAAACACCGTACGGTACCTGGCGTCAGCATTGGTTGCTTTTGTTGTACTAAGTAGTGACCGCATTTGCCACAGTAAACTAAACCGGGCACTATTTCAAACCCGCAATTTGGGCATCTAACCATGGCGGGTGACTTCGCGTAGGGCATCAGTTTTCTGCGGGATTGCACAGAGTTTCCGTAATCTGCAAGTAAAGCACCTGACTCGACAAGGGCACCACATGCACAAATCGGCATGCCCAGCAGGGCTAAATTGTAACCTATATTGTTTATTATTGAATGCTTGTCAACGTTGTCTGCTGTTATTAAGCCAACAGAGAGTAAAACTGCTCCAACAGCAACAACCCAAGCATATCTTGTTAAGAGGTTTCGACGTTTTATCCAAAACATTGCGGCTGCATCTAGGTAACCGTTTAAGCAGTCAACAATTGTTCCTGTTACTCCAAAAATGGAAACCATAATTCCGAGTAGGTATATTCCAAAACCTATATTGTTTTGAAATGTGGATTTATCTAAACTTCTGGTAATAATTGAACCTATAAAAAACAGGCTTATTCCTGCTGCTGCTATTGTTGTCCTTATGAAAAGTGATTTTTTATAGTTTATGTTGCAAATAATGGTTGATGTGATTATCCCGAAAATACCGAAAACGATGATTACTACTCCTACAAGAATGACACCTAAACATGCATAATATTCAATCGAATATTTTGTCCATGAACCCAAAAGAGAGGAACCAATAATAGATAGGATCAGCCCTCCAGCTATCTCATACACATCATTGTTAACAGCTTTTGGATGGTTTAAGCCAGTTCACCCTCTACAGCCTTGAGAGCAAAATTTTGCTTTTTGCTCAATTGTGTTAAGATGTTTTATTGACCTTTTTGCTTCTTAAGCTTTTATTATAAAAGGGGCAGATGTTCAAAAAAACAAGCCGTAACTTGTTCGGGTAAAATTAAAGTTGTTTTCCGCATTTCCTACAGAATTTCGCTGTTCCCCTGTTATCTGCACCGCAACTCTTGCATCTAATAATGGCAGGCTGTGCTGGGGCTGGTTTGACTACGGGTGCGGGAGCGACTGCTGGCACGACAGGCGTGTTTTGTTGAGTTGGGATTTGTTTTGGTGGTTGTGTTTTTATGGTTTTTAGTTCTTTTTTGGCACGAACAAACATGACACTGACAAGGCTGCAAGCTGCAATTAGCACTATCGCGACAACCCATAGGAGCCAGTTAGTTGAGTATGGGTTTACTACAGACATGTCTAGTGTTACGTCTGAGGAAGAAGTAGCATAACTAGCTTGATTAGCTGGAATTAGGGTTATTGTTTCAGTTGCACCTTGAGCTAACAGACCAATTGATAACGTGTAAGTTATATTGGTTAAACTTAGGCTAACCAGATCTCCTTCTTTAGAGGTGCTGGGTGCTGTTAAAGTAAGTCCGGGGCTTGTTGTATTCACCCATGTCAAGCTTGCTTTGTTGGTTGTACCGTTACTGGCAACTATCCCACTTATATATGCTTCAAAATTCAGAAGCACACTCATATTTTCGCCAGTTGAGGATATGTAACTAAGACCAGTTAGTGTGGCGTTTCCTTTACTAATGGGATTAATACTTCCAGAGAAGCTATCACTTGAAATGCCCGTTATGTTTTCCAAGTTCAATACCAAGTTTAGGTTGCTATTGATCAAGGTGCAGGAAACATTTGCTTTTTCTCCAGGGCTGATTGTTCCCGTGGTCATGTTTATTGTTGAACTGAAACTGCCTGAAATCCAATCGTTACTTACTGAGAAAGAACATGTTTTTGTTTGGGTTTTTGCTTGAACGACAGTGATACCGATTGCTGTAAGCAGAAATATACATAGAAGAGTTACTACCACTTTACTGGCAAATCGTCTGTGGGACATATTATCCTATAATATCTCGTTGCCTTTTTAAGGTTTGTCGATTAAAGGGAGTTTAGATTTTTCTTAAAATACAAAAAATATCAAAATAAATGTCGAGATAAAACAGCAAAAAAGAAGCAACTATTAAACTATTGACCAAGCAATAGCCAAAGAAAGGGCAAGCCCAGACTTTTTTGAGTTCACTAACGTTGCAATTTCATCACAGGCAACCTGAGGATTATTGAACTTGGCGACTTTAGCCACTATTTCTTTCTGCCCAATTACGTGGGGTAAATCAAGATTGCTTAGGCAAATATAATCTCCTTTTGCCATTGATATGCTGATGTAGGGGTCTGTCTTGGTTCCTTTAAACGTTTGAATTGTCTCATTCTCTTTTACCAGCAAAAGTCTTGGACCATCAATACATAAGGCTGTGACGACCCCGTTGTCTATTATGCTAACCAGCAGTCCTGTTTCTTCTTTTTCTTGGGCGTTAGAGAATGCAAAAGGGTATTGTTGGTCTAAATGCTCTTTTAACTCAGTTAAACACTGCTTGTAGTTTGTGTTTTGTTTATCCCACGTAACATGAGACAAGAGCATACTTAGCAGGTTGCGTCCATCTATGACTTTTGCTAACCCCTTCACAATAACACACAGTATTCGTCTGTGGTTTTCCTGATTAAACAGTGAAGTTACATCCAGCAGTGTGAAACTGTCTTTATTTTCTACTTCTTGACTTGCTAAACTGGAATAGCCAAAAGCGAGTTCTTGAAAAGGTGTTGACTGAGTACTCTTTGAAGTGGTTACTTTTGTGATGGGGCTTCCGCATGATTCGCAAAATGCAGCTTTTTCATTATTTGGTTTTCCACAGATTTCGCAGTAGTTACTCATTTTTCTTCGCCAGAACCATTTTTTATATTGCTATTAACCCTTTTTAAATTGAGCGGGTAATCCCCTGTTCCCTTGATTACCGCAAACCAATTAAATACCTACTTGACATATCCATTATTCATCAAATTCCAGAGATGAGTACAAGGTTGAACATGCAAATTTCAGACCTCGTTATTCAATGGAAAGCGGCGGCTGCTTCGTATTTACCTGAGGCACTAAATATAGCAGCAATAGTTTTGATAATCGTAACCGCTGTTCTTCTAAGCATTTTCATGGTTCTTCTTCTTAAAACCAAAAAGAAAATAAAACTTGCAAAATCCAATCAAAAAACTGCAGAAGTGCTCTGCTGGAAATGCAAACAGAAAAACACTTCAGCCGCAAAATTCTGCCGAGCATGTGGAGCAAAATTACTCAGCACTGCATCTGCACCCAGCAGTGTTGCTTGCCCAAAATGTGGCGCGTCTAATTCATCCACAGCGAGGTTCTGTCGTAAATGTGGAAAACCATTAAAGTAGCTTACACAAAAAAGCTTTCAATCTTAATTACTGTTCTGGCAGTAGTTGGAGTTACAGCTTTTTGGCTTTTTGTGCCACACGGCGGAGTGTACAACCTTCTGGACATTCTCTCATCAACAATAATTGTGGGTTTCTCAATTCTCTTATCCATAAGCATAAGCAGTTACGCTGAGGAAAGAAAAAAGATTCTGAAGCTTAGAAAAGCAACAAAAAAAAGTTTTCTTTCAACAAACGAAATCAGTTGCATTTCAGATATAGGAAAAGTAAGAGAACTCGACGAGGACAGCGTTTTTGCCTCAAGAGTGTTCTCCACAATAGGTGGTGTGACAAGCCAAAAAATTTTGATGATAGTAGCTGACGGCATGGGCGGTCACAGTAAAGGTGAAGTCGCCAGTGCATTAGGAGTTGCCACAGTTGTCAATCAGTTAATCCCCCAGCTCATGTCACCTAAAGAAGTTGACTACAAAACTGCTTTATCTTCAAGCTTAAAAGAAGCAAACAGTGCCATCCTTAACTATGCAATGGATCATCCTGAATGTGAGGGCATGGGCACAACCATGACTGCATCAATTCTGGACCAGAACAAAATCTACATTGGACATGTTGGAGACACAAGAGCATACAAAGTCACTGACGAAACAATAGTCCAGCTAACAAAAGACCACTCGTTAGTGCAGGAACTGGTTGATAAGGGTCAATTAACTGAAGAGGCAGCAAGATATCATCCGCAGAAAAACGTTATAACAAGAGTTGTAGGCGTTTACGCAGACGTTAATGTTGACACGTACGAATATCCGTGGGGTAATAATGAGCAACTGCTAATTTGCTGTGACGGCTTAGTTAACCATGTTAAAGACAAAGAAATCCAAGAAATCACCCTGTCATCGCCAAACACTCAAGAAGCATGCAAAAACCTCATAAACTTGGCAAATGACCGCGGCGGCAAAGATAATATCTCAATAGTTTTAACACCGCCACTTGAACGCATCTTTAAAAATTAAAGGTATTGAAATGTTTTTTCAGTTAGTATCCGCGTTGGAAGAGGTTGAAGAACCATTGTTTTATCGAGTTGATTTTTGCTGCAAATAGTAAACTGTAGTAAACCAAGTATGCACCAGCAAGAAAACTCATCACCATTACCATTATACTAACGGATGACATTTCGGCGCCTGCTTGAGCAATTTTTAGTCCTCCCAGTAAGAAGCAGAAGACACCTGCAAAAAGCCAAAAAGACCAGTGCATTAACATTTTTTCATAGAAATAGATGGTTTCTCTTCCAATCAAAATGCTGTTTTTAATGGTTCCAATAGCAAAAAACACAGGAACCCCCGCGGCAGTCATTGTTGCAATAGTAACCAAAACCCTGTTTGTTAAATCACCAGCGATTAACACAAATAAACCATCATCAAACCCTGCCATGTAAATTAGGTATACACCGCAGAGAAACAGGGGAAAATTATTCCAGAACTCATGTTTCATAGACCATCTAAACTTTTGCATAATTAATCCTCCTCCGTTTCTAGCCGTAACCTGCATTTCCCACAAAACTTTGCCCCGGGTCTAACAGGTTCACCGCATCTTGGACAAGTTGCATGTGAAAGGTACAGCGGCGAACGACATGATCCGCAGAATTTTGCATCTGCCCTGTTCATGTGTTCACAGTTGGGGCATCTTATTCCTTGCACGGTAGGTGGTCTTTTGAGGATTGTCGTTTGGACTGCACGTGTAAGGATGGTTGCGCCTTTTTCAAGTTCAGGAAGGAACAAAATCAAAGGAATCGCTATCATCATCAGTATACGTGAACCATAATGTAAAGTGGGCGAAATCACTGATGTTGCTATCTGCTTGAAGTTTTGAACAAGCTGCGACCCCGAAGCAGCAAAGAAATAAAAGTTTGCAACCGCGTCTGGATCACTGGGGTTTCCGCGGATAGCAATTTGCTGGCAAGTGATTATGTCCGCATCAGCTCCAAACGCTACAGAATAAACAGTAATACCGTTGTTTGCGGCATCATCTGCTGCATCTACTGGCGTGGACCTTCTATCGGAGTTAGTGCAGCCGTCGGTCATTGAAACAATAAAATAAGCAGTGCCTGAGTCTTTCGAATTTTTAATTTGATCCACAGCTTCCTGCAAGCCATCCCCAAGCGCGGTCCCACCTATATAGCTGAGTTGATTAATTGCAGTATTTAATTTGGCGGCATCTGATGTTAAGGGACAATTAATATACACATTATCGGAAAATGAGATTAAAGCTACTTGTATGTTAGGTTTGGTTCCCACCTGAGCATCCTGCACAAAGTTTAATGCGGCTTCTTTTGCTGCATCAATTTTTGTTTGAGTCCCCGTTCCTGAAGAACTTGACATGCTTCCAGAAACATCCAAAACCAAGTAAACCGCGTATTTACCTTCTGATCCAGAGACTGATAGATAACTGGCAATACCTGCTGTAACAAGAATAGCTATTGCAATGATAATTTGCAGTTTACGCTTGTCTTTTTGCTTCGTTTTTACACCAGCAGTTCCTTATTTGCCAATAAGTCACTTTAAGGTTTGTGGTACTACCTCTGAATCAATTAGCCCACAAAGAAAAAGCCCTCTTTTTTGCGGCAGAAGTAGCGTAAGACTATAAAATGATTCCGAAAAAATCTGCTAACAAAAGAAATGATGGACGAAGGTGAATCAAAAATTTTAAAAAAAGTTTTTTCCGCAAGAATTAAAAAGGCATAGCTTCCATATTAGGAAGCCAGTGAGCGACTTGAATTCAGGCATAGACCTTAAATGTATTGTAAATCGTGAGCATTTACAGTCAGATTCTAAAGCTCTTGTATATCTTGCAATGGACATATCTCCCCCCGAAGTTTCCCCTAATACCCCAAACGATTTACAGCCAGTCAACCTCTGCATTGCGCTAGACCGCAGTGGTTCAATGAAAGATGAAAACAAAATTGAACAAGCAAAAATAGCGACAATGCAGCTAATCCAAGAATTAAAACCCTCAGATTTTGTTTCGCTAGTCACTTTTTCAAATCGTGAAAAAGTTGAAGTTAGTTCACGTTCAGCCGCAGACATCTATGCCTTCAGCAATGCTATAAATCAAATAAACGCACGCGGCGCAACAGACATTTATTCTGCATTACAAGCTGCCCTCAACGAGGTGGCTCAGCAACGGGCGGTTTTTCCAGGACAACCTGTGAATCGTATCATCCTGCTAACAGATGGGCAACCGACTTCGGGGAAAGATAAAATTGAAGAATTTGTTACTCTATGCGAGTTAATACGCAAAAATGATATTTCCGTGACTACATTGGGTTTAGGGAGCGACTACAATGAACAGTTGCTAACCACCATAGCATCAACAACAGGCGGATTATGGTACCACGTCACTGACCCAAACAATCTGCCAATGCTTTTCAATGAAGAACTAGTCGAAATGAAAACTGTTGTTATGCAAAAGCCTGAACTTCAAATTCAACCCATGTCAGGAGCAGAAATTGAAGATATCCACAAGGTTCGACCAGTATTAGACCTTGTTCAGAATCCTGAAATACGACAGGGAAAATACATTTTGCCCCTCAATGACATAGTCGGCGGGCAACCTCAAAACGTTGTCGTTAAAGTGATGTTGCCTCCAAGACAGGATGGAAAATACCGAATTGCACAAGCAACACTCACAGGCGGCGGAAAAACAATAACCCGCGATGTAGTGGTAACCTACACAAACGACCCCTCGTTATATCAAAAAGAAACAGACCCATATCCACGCATTCTTCTCATGACTTCAGATGGCACTATAATGCTACGGCAAGGCGTGGCCTCTGGAGATGAGACAGTGATTAACCAAGCCCAAACAATACTCAAAAAAACAATGAATGACCCGAACGCAGTAACAGTTGTTAGAAACAACGAACTCACCATGGACATGGTTAATAGATTTAACAATTCCTACGAGAAAACCGTGATAAAGAAAGGCAATCTCTCTGACGAAGAGAAAAAGAAGGTTATCTCTGAAACAACAATATTGAAAAAGAAGAGTAATTAAAGGTGAAAAAATATGAACTGCCCAAAATGTGGAAATGACAACCCCTCAGACAATAAATTCTGCGACAATTGTGGAAGCGAACTAGTATCAACCGTAGCAGCACCAACACCTGTATCTACAGGTGGAATTGAATGCTCAGCTTGTAAAGCAGCAAACCCAATAGGGTCAGCCTTCTGCGAAAGCTGCGGCGCAAGCCTAGAAAGCGCTTCAGCACCAATAGCAGCACCTGTTGCACCACAACCAACTTTTGCACCACCTCAAGCACAATTTGCGTTAGTCTGCCCAGATGGAACAGAAATATCGATATCCTCAAGCAAGACCATTGGACGGCTTGATTTAGCAAAATATGCCGCGCCAAACGAGACCATGTGGATTTCAAGACAACACTTTGACATATTGGAGGAAAATGGGGCACCCTTCATCATTGACGAAAAGAGTGCTAACGGAACAAAACTTAACGGAAAAGAAATCAAACAGCAGGGAAAGCAACAGTTAAAGAGCGATGACGAAATTATCGTCGGCGATGCAGTAAAATTAGTGTTCAAAATAAAATAGCAGTCGCTTTAAGTCGGAAGGGGTAAGCTCTGATTAAAGGCACGACAATCCAAGGCTCTAGAGGTTACTATGTCATTGATAACTTTCTACTCCAAGGTGGCATGGGCAAACTCTACTGTGGACGGTCATCAACAGGAAGCAAAGTTGTAATCAAAGAACCCATTCGAAAAGGCGACGCTGACGATGCAATCCGCATTGAAAAACTAAAAGTTGAAGGAGAAAGTCTCTCCAAGGTATCCCACAAAAACATAGTTCGATTTGTCGATTGCAGAGAAGAGCCCAACAATTACTACCTAATCATAGATTTTATTCCTGGAAAAACAATGAAAGATGCTTACTGGAGAAACCCCACGAACGAAAATGAAGCTAAACAACATGCAGTCACTATCCTTCAAGCCTTAGGCTACCTACACAACATGAACATTATCCACAGAGACGTAAAACCACAAAACGTGCTGCTACCAAACGACAAACCTGTCATGATTGACTTTGGAGGCGCAAAATACGGGTACATGCAACTCCCCTTAACCTTTGGCGACACTGTGGTTGGCACCCCCGGATGGACTGCGCCTGAACAAATGCATGGGATAACCGCACCCAGATGCGACCTTTACGGTGTAGGTGCCATCATGTTTTTCCTCTTAACAGGTTGCCCCCCACAAAACTACACTAAAGCTGATGGCTCTGTTGAGTCCCCACGAAAAATAAACCCGAGGATTTCGCTGGAAACAGAAAGAATCGTGCTTAAAGCATTAAGTTTTGACCCCTCCAAACGTTACCAGATTGCAGAGGATATGATACGGGAAATCCAAGGCCAATGTGTCTCCCAGGGCAGTGCTCACGTTTTCTGCAGAGGAACAAAATATGAGCTCTCAAGAAGACTTGGTATTGGGCGTTCGACTTCTTGTGAAATCGCCATTAGTGACACCATGGGTTTTGTTTCAAAACGTCATGCAGAAGTTTTCCCTGACCAAGGAAGATACTGGATTGAAGACACACAAAGCACAAACGGCACCTTCTTGTACCGTAACGGTGTTTTCCAAAGAATCCAAAGAAGCGAACTTCATGACGGCGATTTGATAGCGTTGTGCTATAAAAAAGATAAAGGACCCTACATAACCCTAACGTTCAAGAAAGGCATCAATTGAGCTGGGAGAAACCGCTTTGCATGAAAGTCATGGAAACGGAAGCATCCTTGTAAACCGGTTTGAAATATTAAGTTTGTTTAAAACAACAGAGCTTGGTCAAACCTACCTAGCTTTGGACAGGGTGACTCAGAAGAGAGTGGTTGTTAAATGCGTCAAATGCACTGCTAGTAATGAACGAAACAGTAAAATTAAGCTTGAACGACTTATGGTTGAAGCAAAGGTTTTACAGTCTCTTAACCATCCATCCATAGTGAAGTATGTTCACTCTTGGGGTGACAGATTCGACTTCTACTTAGTCACAGAATATGTCGACACAAAAAACATGAAAGAAACTTTTTTTCACAAACCCCAAAAACGAGCAACTGTAATCGAGTATATTCTTCAACTGCTCGAAGTCACAGAATATCTGCATTACAAAGGCGTAGTCCACCGAGACATTAAACCCTCAAACATACTGCTAAGCGACAACATAGTGCTGATAGATTTTGATGCATCTGAATCCTGCTACCTAAATTTTGACCACAAAAACGTAGTCATCGGCACGCCCGGATACCAATGCCCTGAATCATTCCAAGGCGTAATATCCCCACAAAGCGACATATTTTCAATCGGCGGAACTATTCTTTTCCTGCTTACAGGTGAAAATCCCTCAGGTAGCCTGACACGGTTCCGAAATCTCCCCGTTGAACAAGACCTGCTTGAGATAGCTTTTAAAGCCTTAAACCCCGATCCCGCTTTGAGGTTTAGGACAGTTTTTGAGATGAAACAGAAGCTGCTCAGTTTAACCAGTCCCCAAGCAAAGCTTGTGATGGGCGATGTACAGTGTCTACTCATGAAAAATCTTGTTCTTATAGGAAGAAGTGTTGACGCTGACTTTAAAATCTTGGATCCCTCAAAGTTTGTGTCACCTATTCATGCAGAGGTTGTTTTTGAAAACAAAAATTTTTTCATTTCAAACAAAAGCATAAACGGCACCTTCATTTACAGGCGTGATGAGTACCGAAAAATCGATAAATGGGCACTTCGTGACGGCGACGTAATTGTGTTATGTTACAAGCCCCAGAAGGGACCACACAAAATGGTGAAGTTCAGGCAAATTTCTTAAACATTAACCTATCACATTGTCAATGTACGGTATTTTCTTTACCAAATAGACTATCACCGAAGTTAACGTAAGCGTTACTAAAACAAGCAGGGGTATAGCTAAAACCGCGTTCATAGTGAAAACACTTATCCTAAAACCTAAGTAACCTAACTCAAACGTTTCAAGAACAATAACGTGCAACAGATAAATTGCTAAAGTGTTTTCGCTAATCCAACGAATTAAACGGTTAACGTAAACATTTTTGCTTTGGATTTTTTTCGGTGAAACATTGAACAACAATAAAAACAGTGCTGTTGAAGAGATGATAATGTTAAAATTTAAAGGGTTATAGAAAAAGTTGAAGAAATTTCCGCCTGCATAAGTGGTTAAAGAGTAGGTGCCAACTATTGCGCAGATAACTCCCAAAATTACGCCAAGTAGCAGTATGCGTGTCCGTTTGACTTCAACCTCTTTAAGGAAGCTTCCCAACAGATAGTAACCTACCCAACCTGCAAAAACAAACATCACTGGGGTTAAGTCAAAAGAAATGAATATTGTTAAAGACGGAATAATTGTGCCAATAAACGTTAACGCCAACAAGTACTTGAATTGATTGCGATTCATGTTTTTTATTAATACTCGTAAAATAGGCGTTGCAAGATACAAGCCCACAAGCAAATACAAAAACCACAAATGATAATACGAACCAGCAAAAATCCCGTGCATAATTTCATTTGTTGAAGGAACTGTTCCAGCGACCTTAATACCCCAAACAAAATAGATTATGGTCCAGAAAACCAAAGCTAAACCTATGCGGTTGAACCTTTTCTTAAAGAAAAACCGTATCGGTTCATCAGCTTTGCTTTTGTCAAGCAGTAACGCACCGCTTAACATGACAAGTAATGGGATGCCCATGGCTCCAAAGGATGCATAAAAATTGCTGGTCCACCAGTTTGACATGACATCCGAAGTGACTGCTGCGGGTATAATGTATGGGAAGGCTGTGGCGTTAAGAAAAATCACAAGTATTATAGCTACAACTCTGATTATGTCGACTGAAGTAACATCGTGGGTTATCTCTTCCAATTTTTTCCTCTAACATTTGTTTGTATCGATTTGCTTTTAAAGTTGGCGATAAAACTACAGGCTACTCAGTGTTTACTTGGTCCTTAAAGGTCAAGGAAGCTTTTTATTTTAATGAATTCTTCATAAAACTTTATGGCATCTGTTAAAGACATAATGACCAAAGACGTGGTTAAAATTTCACCTGACAAAACAGTTCTTGAAGCAGCAGAAATTATGGATTCAAAAACGTTAGGTTGCTTAATAATCACCCAAAACGATGAACCAGTTGGAATAGTTACGGAAAGGGACATCGTGCGTAGAATCGTCGCCAAAAAACTGCCATACACGGTACAGGTTTCAGAAATAATGAGTAAAAACCTTGTCGTTGCCGAACAAGACTCTTCACTAAAAGAAGCAGCACGGCTTATGTCAAGTCATAAAATCAGGCGATTACCCGTGGTTAAAGAAGGCAAACTAGTTGGCATCGTTGTTGCTTCAGATTTTGTACGTAACGCGGGAAAGAAAAGCACCACCGAAGAAATCCTTGAGGCAATGGGGCGCTACTCATCAAATACAAGCCCAATATAAGCCCTTGACGTGATTGCTTTGCCGCCAATACGTGTTTATCTTGCTGGACCCGAAGTTTTCCTAACCAACGCCAAAGAAGCGGGCGAGCAGAAAAAGGCGTTATGCCGCAAATACGGGTTTGAAGGCGCTTACCCATTGGATGGCGAAGTAGACCCAGCGGGTAAAACAGCCAGAGAATTAGGCTTATATATTAGTCAAGTAAATGAGCAACTAATCAAAAGTTGCCAAATCCTAATTGCGAATCTTACGCCGTTTAGGGGGATTAGTGCGGATGTTGGCACTGTTTTTGAGTTGGGGTTTGCTCACGGGTTAGGCTTGAAGGTTTATGCCTACACCAATGTTACCCTGCCGTTCACTGAACGCGCAGTAAACGCCCTCAAACAGGTTCACCGTAGCGAAGATGGTAAACTGCGGGACTCTTTGGGCATGTTTATTGAGGACGTTGAATTAACGGATAATTTGATGATTGACGGTTGCATAAACGCTAACAGTAAACACCTTATTGTTGAACAGGCACCTGACGGGGAATTGTTTACATATCTTGGTGGTTTTGAAAAATGTTTAGTTGCTGCCCGGAAAAGGGTTTAGCTAAATAATGTAAAGGTATTTTTGCATGCTTTTTCTCTTTTTGGGTTCCTGCGGGTTTTTTAGTCAGAATGCGAAATTAACTTGGGTTGCTATCTGTGAACGCTGGAAAACCTGAAACTGCAAACTGTGAAAAAAAACATACCAGTATCGTTAGGGCACTGTGTCTCTCGTTGGGCATAGTTTGTATTGTTTTAGGCACCATAGGAATAGCGTTGCCAATTTTGCCGACCACACCGTTTCTTTTGGCTGCGTCTGCTTGTTTTTGCAAAAGCTCCGAACGCATGAACAATTGGCTGCTTAACAACAAATGGTTTGGTTCCTACATCCGAAACTACAAAGAAGGACATGGAATTCCAATGAAAACAAAAATTATCGCGTTAGCCGTGCTATGGATAACCATAGGTGTGTCAACTGTTTTCTTTTTAGGTCACATGCTGCCAGATTTTCTAGTGCTGCCAATGCAGTTAGTCATGGGAGCCGTGGCGGTTGGCGTAACCATTCATATTGCCAGGTTACCCACTTCAGAAAAAACAAAACCTAAAAAATAAAATGAAGATTATTCAAAGTTCTTTTTGAGGTTCTTTGCAAGCTCAGCGATAAACTCTTCAGTGTCAACCTGCCGGTTTTTGGAGTCAGGGGTTGCAACCCGCAGTAAATCGCCAGTCATAACACCGCTCTCAACAGTTACAATTGCTGCCTGCTCCAACTTATTAGCAAAATCAACCACTTCAGGTGTACCGTCCAGTTCACCGCGTTTCTTTAAGCCACCTGTCCAAGCAAAAATCAGCGCCATACTGTTACTTGAGGTCTTCTCGCCTTTCAGATACTTATAGTAGTGACGCTGAACAGTTCCGTGAGATGCCTCAAACTCATAATATCCTTCAGGACTGACCAGCACTGAAGTCATCATTGCTAAGCTGCCATAGGCTGAGCCCAGCATGTCACTCATTACGTCACCGTCATAATTTTTGCATGCCCAAAGCAAGCCGCCTTCAGTTTTCATTATTCGGGCAACGGTGTCATCGATTAGTGTGAAGTTGTAGATTAAGCCTGCAGCCTCGAATTTTTCTTTCCAGTTAACCTGATACTCTGCCTCGAAGACTTTTTTGAATTCTCCATCGTAAGTTTTAGATATAGTGTCTTTAGCGCCAAACCACACATCCAACTTCTGGTCATATGCGTAGGTGAAACATGCTTTAGCGAAACTTGCTATTGACTTGTCGGTGTTGTGGATGCCTTGAATGATTCCGGAACCCTTGAAGTCATGGATTGTTCCACGCCAAAGTTCCTTGCCGGCGCTGTTTGTGAAAACCATCTCGGCTTTTCCAGCTTCGGGCACGCGGTATTCAAGGTTTTTGTATATGTCGCCGTAGGCGTGTCTGCCGATGTGGATGGGTTTTTTCCAGGCTCTGACTGCGGGCGGCACGTTTTTGACTATGATTGGTGCTCGAAAAACGGTTCCGTCTAAGGCTGCTCTTATGGTTCCGTTTGGGCTATTCCATTCCTTTTTGAGGTTGTATTCTTTGATACGTTCCTTGTTGGGGGTGATGGTTGCGCATTTTACGCCGACGCCATATTTTTTGATGGCTTCTGCCGCGTCAAGGGTGACTTGGTCGTTGGTGTCGTCCCTGTTTTTCAGGTGCAAGTCATAGTAGTCAAGTTTCATGTCCAGATAGGGCAGTAGAAGCTGGTCTTTGACCATTTTCCACATTACCCGTGTCATTTCGTCGCCGTCAAGCTCAACAATGGGGGTTTTAACAATTATTTTATTCATTCTATTTTCCTCCACTTGCCTTAACCGTGTAAGGCAGTAATCCGCCTTCGAAGAGGATACTTTTTTGTCTCTGCGAAAGGTTGTATATAAGCTCAATTTCCAAATTTTTGGTTTTATCCACCAGAATTACTGCTTCATTATTCTGCAGTTTCTCTTTGAGGTTTGGAACCTCTATTTCGTCACCCTGAGATATCTTGTCATAGTCTGCCATGTCCTTGAAACTGAAGGGGATGATGCCAAAGTTGACCAAGTTTGCGGCGTGAATGCGTTCAATCGATTTAGCAATGACTGCTTTTACATCCAGATACATTGGACAAAGCGCTGCATGCTCTCTTGAGCTACCCTGTCCATAAGACTCACCCGCAACAACCACTGTAGCTAAGCCTTTTGCTTTGGCGTCAAGAGCCCGAGCAGGGAAGGCTTTGTCAACTGGTTCAAACACGTACTTTGAGTACTCGGGAACATTACTACGGTATTTGAGGCGAGCACCTGCGGGCATTATGTGGTCGGTTGTGATTTTATCGCCAACTTTGATGTCCACTACACCTTTAAGTTCAGGAGCCATCGGGGTGTTGACTGGTGGAGCACCAATATTGGGACCTCTTGCTATTGTTACTGTGCTGTCAGCGTTTTTGGGGAAAATAAACATGGAATCATCAATGAAGAATTGGCTGGGCATGTCAACTTTGGGGTATAGCATGCTAAATGTTCGGGGGTCAGTGACTTTGCCTGTGACTGCGGAAACCGCTGCTACTTCGGGGCTAACCAAGTAAACTTGAGCGTCTGCGGTGCCGCTTCTGCCCTCAAAGTTTCGGTTACTGGTTCTTAGCGAAACGCCAGCGGACTTGGGGCTTTGACTGTTACCAATGCAAAATCCACATGCCGATTCTAGCAATCGGGCACCTGAATCCAGCAAATCACTAATGTAGCCATCTCTGGTTGCCATCTGAAGCACCTGTCTTGAGCCGGGAGCAACACCGAAAGAGACGTCAGGGTGTACTTTTTTGCCTTTCATTATTTTTGCTGCAGTTGCTATTTCCTTATAGGAGGAGTTGGTACAGGAGCCCAGCATGACTTGGTCGACTTTGAGGTCTTTTAATTGGCTGATTTTTATGATGTTACCTGGGCTATGGGGTGCCGCGGCTAAGGGTTCAATTTTGCTAAGGTCAAGCTCAACCACTCTGTCGTATTCTGCGTCATCATCTGCTTTGAGTTCAACCCAGTCGGCTTCTCTGCCCTGTGCTTTTAGGAACTTTAGGGTTTGCTCATCAGAGGGAAAAATACTTGTGGTTACACCCATTTCCGCACCCATATTTGTGATTGTGGCTCTTTCGGGCACACTAAGATTTTGAACGCCTGGACCAGCATACTCCATGACTACACCCACGTTTCCTTTTACGGAGAAAATCTCCAGCATTTTAAGGACAACATCTTTAGCGCTGACCCATGACTGCAGGTTGCCTGTGAGGTTGATTTTGTAAACTTTTGGGCATACAAGATAGAATTCGCCGCCGCCCATTGCAACAGCAACATCTAAGCCTCCTGCTCCAATAGCTATCATGCCTATACCGCCGCCTGTAGGTGTGTGGCTGTCGCTGCCCAGCAAAGTTTTGCCAGGTTTACCAAATCGTTCAAGATGGACTTGGTGACAGATTCCGTTTCCTGCTTTGGAGTAGATTATGCCATATTTTGCGGCGACTGTTTGCAGGTACTTGTGGTCGTCCGCGTTTTCAAAGCCGACTTGGATGGTATTGTGGTCGACGTAGCTTACGGAAAGCTCGGTTTTTACCTGTTTTAGTCCCATTGCTTCAAACTGTAGATATGCCATGGTTCCTGTGGCGTCTTGGGTGAGGGTTTGGTCGATTCGTATGCCGATTTCTCGCCCCGCTACGTATTCGCCTACGACTAAGTGATTTTCAATTATTTTTTGAGTGAGGGATTTGCCCAATGATTGTCTCTCCTTACAAGCTCGCGTTTCTATGAGGGTATATGTCAATTAAGCGTTACAGAAATGCTTTTTTATATTCTTTAAGCAATCTGCACTCTGTTTTGGTTGTATGAGCGATTAGGTATCAAATATAATAAGGAAACAGGTATTGGTAAGCTGATGGGTCAATTATGCGTTGGTCTTCCCAGAAAAAACGAAACGTCCTCATTTTAGGCATAATAGTGCTTATTGCCTTGAACCTTTACACTTTCGTGGTTGCTTACCCTGAAACCTACACGCCCTCCTCAGGAATCTCCAACGGACCAATACTGGCAAAAGATTTCTCAGCATACTACATCGGGTCCTGGAAACTTTGGAATGACCCCGCGCAAATATACAACATGAACTCTTCAGCGCCACAGCAACCCGCCATTTTGCCGTATCCTCAAGGCTACAAGTACCTGCCATCATTTCTTGTTTTGACTTCTCCGTTGCTTTTGCTGGATTATCAGGATGCGCTTTTGGCTTTTGATATTGTGCAGTTTCTGTTTTTGCCCTTCATTGCCTTCTTCATTTACAAACTCATGAACAACAAGCCACTTGCCTTAACCTTCATAGTGTTGCTTGTCGCGTTGCTTTTGCCGTTTCCCACCGAGAACTGGGGAGCCTCACCGAGTTATTATTGGCAGTGGGGTGAGGGTCAAGCCAAAGTTGCAGTTCTTTTTTTGTTAACACTTAGTTTCTATCTTGGGAGTAAAGGAAAAACTGTTTTGTCAGGTATTGTTTTTGCTTTGGGATTTTTTGACCCAAGATTTGGACTATTAGCTATTCCTCTATTCTTGTTGTTTAATCGTGCAAACCTTAAAACTGCAATCGTGTCTACTGTTGCCGCTTTGGCTGTTTCTAATATGATGCTACTTTATCCTCCAATGGGATACGGCTTCTTAAGCATGGTTTTCTTCAGGGGAGTTCCAACACCAGTTTACTATTACGCCTACATTCCCCTGCTCACTTTGCTGGCGCTAATGCTGATTAACCTTAAGGAGTTGGTTGCATTGTTTGATTACAAAGAAATCTTTGCCAAATTCACAGGAAAGCAAAAACAAGAAGCAAAGAAATCATTGGTGAAAAATTAAAATGTAGCTTTTGGAAAGGTTTGAGCGTAAGAAAAAGTAACAGGTGAGTTTTTAGCCCATCATTATGTTGTGGCTATGGCCTTCGCCTTCGTTTTCTTCACTGATATGGTGCATGACATGGAGGCCTAAGCCAGTTGCGGCGCCTGCAGCTAATCCGATGAGCAGATTGTTAAGCCAAGCGTATTGCCCAACTAATCCGATTACTACTAAGATGTCAAAGCCTAACGCGACTGCTAAATAGCCAGCGCACCACATTTTAACGCTCATTCCACGGGGCTTGTTTATACCTATTCCGCCAAGCACACCCATCATTATCAAAAAACCAACTAATGCATAAATCCAATCGTAACTCAAATTTTCCACCTATTTAGTTGGCTATGTTCTTTTGTGGTCTTAAATAGTTATCTAATCGGCGCCTGCTTTTACCTTCAACACGTACTTTTGCAAGTATTGTACCGTTACCTTTTTTACATTCACAACCCAAAACTTTTCAATTTAAGTGGTGGCTACATATTGAACTTTGACCAAACACACTGTCACAAGTGGGCGCTACTTCTTCTTGAGCGACAAAAAAAGCTGACACAAGCAACAGAAGCAATCAACAATCAAAACTTTGATGTTGCCCAGAAATTATTTAACGAAATCTTCACTGGAGCATACGTTGGAAGAAATGTTGACCCGGGCATGGCAGGTTCGCTTCTTTATCACATGGCTATGATTACCAAGATGGAATCTGAAACCCACGTGCTTCTAGAAGAGTTAAAGGTGAATCCGCCTGAAGTTTCTGAAAAACTAAACGAGTTCTACGACGCCTTTGTTTCAGATGCCACAGAACTCATTCAACCGTTAGGCATCAGCGTTAACGCACAAGAAGCAGCCGCCAAACCAAAATTGACCACTGAACAAAAAATTGCGCTCTTTTCGGATTTATCGGCAGATAATAAAAAAGTCAAAGCCATGCTAAAAACCAAAGACCTCAAAGCCACCAGCACTTTTAGTCAAATGTTTAAGGCTTGGGCAAGTCAAATTGTTCAGATGCGGCTTATTCAAGAATACGAAACCATCAAGGGCTTGCTGACTCTATCTGAACTCTCCAAATCACTGGGTTTCTCAACAGTTGAAGCGGCTATGGAACGTGTGCAGGACAAATTTGGGCAGGAAACAGTCAATATTGCTCTTGATGTTACGCTTAAGGTAGGGCTACGACGAGAAAAATTGCAGTCAGTCATGCTTAGCGACCACTATATTAAATTCAAAATGGATGCAGGCAAACTGGATGGTGACATGACCTTTATGAACTGTCCCATTTACGGAAGCCACAAGTACGGACAAGAAAAATATAACATAAAACCTGAGGTGTCCGCTCTTTTCTGTAAGCACTTCTGCTTTGCCCACGCAAAAGCTATGCTAAACACTGTGCTCCCATTCCCGTTTACGCTTTGGCAACCTAAAACAATGGCTAATGAAGGCAGCTGCGAGTTTTACCTCAAACTTGCCCATTCACCAACGGCGCAGCCAAATGAGCGATTTGTACCTTTAATCTTGTCTTGGAATGTTACCCGAGAGTGTAACATGAAATGCAGCCACTGCTACATCAACGCAACCGACAAAAAACTCCAAAATGAACTCACCACAGAAGAAGCAAAAAATCTCATCGAACAAATCGCAGAAGTCAGCCACCCACTGTTAATACTAAGCGGCGGCGAACCAATGTTACGAGCAGACATTTACGAGCTTATTCGGTATGGAGCTTCTAAGGGGTTGAAGATGGGTCTGGGCAGCAACGGTATGTTAATTGATGATGCGGCAGCAGATAAGCTTAAGGAAGCAGGTATCGCAACGGTGTCCATTAGTATAGACTCAAACATTCCAGAGCAACATGATGAGTTTCGTGGCGTTCAGGGTTCATGGCAAAAAGCAGTTGATGCAATTGTTGCGCTCAGAAAACGGGGCGTACTTGTTCAGGTTAATACGACACTAACGCAGGAGAACTACAACCAAATCGATGATATCATGACTTTGTCAGAAAACTTGGGTGTAGAGAATTTTCATTTGTTCTTCCTTGTACCAACTGGTAGAGCAACAAAAATGTCAGATATCTCACCTGAAAAATATGAGCAAATGATAACTGAAACCTTTGCCAAAACGGCAAAACACAAGCTAAACGTTAAGCCATCGTGTGCTCCTCAGTTCATGCGAATTTCCAAAGATATGGGCTTGGACATGCGTCAATGGATTCGGGGCTGCGTTGCAGGAATGTATTACATTAGAATTTACCCCAACGGCGAAGTAACACCCTGTCCATACATGCCAGTAAAACTGGGTAACATCCGCGAAAAAAGTTTCAAAGACATCTGGTTCGGCTCGGAGATGCTCAAGGCTCTGCGGAACCCAGATTGCCTAAAAGGGAAATGTGGTGTGTGTGAGTTTAAGGAGATCTGTGGTGGCTGCAGAGCACGTGCCTATGGGCTTTCAAGCGATTTTATTGATTACTGCGGCGACTTACATGAACCAACAGAATTAGCAGGCGACTATTTAGCTGAAGATCCATGGTGTGTTTACCAACCGAAAGCACAAAGGAAACCTTAGCTGACACTGGAAATTTGAGACAGAAACTATTTAAGCAAAAGCTTTCTTTGACAAAAGTTCAGTGTTAACAAAAATGGCTTTGGCAGCCCGTAAACCGCATCAGGCTGGACCGCCAAAACAGGAAACCGAGGCGAAAACACATGAGAAGAGTCCACCTTTACCCTTATTCAAGAAATGTTTTAGCGGTGTCCTTAAATGGTTTGTTAAAATGCCAAGCTACAAAAACTCCGTGGAACCACATTAAACCCCTCTTTGGTTTGCCTTTTGTTTAGGAGGGGAAAATATGGCACATGTAGGGCTTTCAAAGAACTTTCTAGGAATGGTTAAGGAAACTTCAACAGCATACCTTTTTGACATGGGCGGTGTGCTTGCAGGATTTTTAATTGCCTATGGAATAGGTATCTTTGACAAAGCCCCGTGGGCAATAGCAATCTACCCAGCGATACTCAGCTCCAAAGGGATAATCAATGGTTTATTTAGCAGTCGCCTAAGCGCAGCCCTGCACCTTGGAACAGTAAAACCCCAGTTTCTTAAAAACCAAAAAGGACTATACAAAATTCTTGAAGCCATAATAGTTTTAACTCTAATTTTAAGCGCGGCAGTCAGTTTGTTTGCACTCATTTTTGGCACCATGTTTTGGGGGATTACTCTTGCTGATTTTTTTAGCATTTTATTGGTCATAATTGCAACTATGACGTTGGGGCTTCTCATTACTTTGGTTACCATGCAGGTAACTTTTGTATCTTTCAAAAGAGGCTTAGACCCAGACACAACCACTTATCCGTTAATGTCAACAATATCAAATATTCTAATCACACTTTGCTTTATCGGCGTGTTGAACCTGTTCTTTTTCGGAACCATGGGACAATGGATTATCGCAGCTATTTGCTTAATCCACGTGTTTTTAGCGGTAGTATTTATTCCCCATAACCTAAGGGTTTCCGAATTTACACGGACAATCAAAGAGTCCATCTTACCACTGGTGCTGGTAGCTTTCCTTGTCAACATCACAGGCACAGTTCTCAAAACAGTAAACAGTATTGCCGCAAACCCAAAACCACTTTTAACTCTTTACCCACCCATGATAGACATTGTTGGCGACGTTGGGCTAATTGTAGGTTCAACAGCAACAACAAAACTTGCGTTAGGCTTACTTAGACCATCTTTTTCATCAATCAAGAATCATCTGAGAAACATTTCCAGTGCATGGCTTGCTTCGATTGTAATGTTTGTCATCTTGGCAGCTTTAGCACTTGTTTTCAATGGACTGTTTTCAGTTGCAAGTTTTTCAAATCTTGCCTTAGTTTTGATAGTTACTAACGCAGTATCTGTTTTAGCAATTGTTATGGTAACTTTCTTTGTTTCCCTGATTACTTTCAGAAAAGGCTTGGATCCTGACTCTTTCGTTCTTCCTTTGCTCACTGCCCTCGCAGACAGCATAGCGACCGCGGCACTTCTCTTAGCATTGTTTATTTTGGTGTGATTTATGGAAAAATGAAATATTCTAGAAGCTCATCTGAGTATTTGGAGCGATAATTAATTGCCCCGATTTGAAAAAATAGAATACCAACCAATTCCCGTTCGAGACCTTCTGCTTGAAATGAAGAATCTCTCCGAACTCATGATTGACTTAGCTTACTCCTCAGCACTCTACAATGACCATGACTTAGCGGAGGATGTTTTAGCTCTTGAACGCAGGGTCGACAACCTTTCCTATCTACTTGAAATTGAAATTATGATCGCAGCAAGAGACGCCCAAGATGCTCAAGATTTAATCGGCGTGTCTGCTGTGGCAAGTGCAACGGATAAAATTTCTGACGCCGCCGCAGACATAGCAGGCATTATAACTCACAATATCGGTATTCACCCTATAGTGGGAGAAATTTTTGAAAAAGTTGAAGAACGCCTCATAAAAGTAACTGTCAAGCCAAACTCTGAAATCGTGAACAAAAAAGTAGAAGAGCTGGATTTAGCGGCAAGAATGGGTGTTGACATTATTGCAATACGTCGAAATAATGATTGGATACTTAATCCCAAAGAGGAAGAAACAATCCGTCAAGGCGACATATTAATTACTCGAGGAGCCCCCAAGGGTGTTTTACATTTCAAAGATTTAGCTGAAGGTAGACTTGCCCAGCTTGATATGCACCAGCAGGAACATTTCAAGGAAATCGTTTCTAAATTTGTCGAGTTAAAAAACACCTCCGAAGTGATGATGGACCTAGCCTATACATCACTGCTACTCAACAGTAAAGAATTAGCAGAAGAAGTAGAAAGACTTGAAGAACACATGGATAGTTTACATACAGACTTTGAATTACACGCGTTAACAAGTGATTTCAAAAAAGAAGAAGCCGCAGGCTTTTTGGGGTTAATTCGTTTAGGGGTTGCAACTGAAAAAATTGCTGATGCCGCCGCTGAAATGGCTGAAGTAGTATTACGAGGCGTGGAACTTCATCCGGTTCTTAAACTTGCAATTGAAGATGCTGAAGAAACTGTTGTTCAAGTCTGCGTAACAGAAGACTCCACATTGGTAAACAAGACTCTAAAAGAGGCAAGGATACATGAAGAAACAGGCATGGAAGTACTGGTCATCAAACGAGACGAAAAAAGCATGCGCCCCCGAATGGACTCGACAATACATGCAGGTGACATACTTGTTGCTTCTGGCTATGCTGAAGGAGCCGAAGATTTCAAAAAACTAGCGTCCCCAAGCCAAAACTGCGATGTTGAAGAGGATTAATCTCCCTGAAATTCATTACCTCTATAAACCTCAAGATTATTTGATACTTGGGAGGCTAATCATTGCTGAAGGAAAAGATTGCCGCTGGAAAAATCCATATATGCCAAAATCTCGCTTGCAGAAAAGTTTTCTCAGAACCCATCAAAGTTGAGAAACTAAAAGCCCCAAAAAAAGAACCGTACCTAGCCTGCCCCTTTTGCCTAACCGAAATAAACACCGAAGAAAAAACTGAAGCAACGCTAAATGAAAACATTATAGAAAAGCCAGAAAACTGTCCGCATTTTATGGGCTTTCTAAGTGAAAAGCCACACGAAGAGGGGTTCCCAGAGGAATGCTTAACGTGTAAGGTAATAGTTAGATGCATGTTTGCGGCGCCCAAAAATTCAAACTAACCATGTTTTGCAGTGTTTGTTGGTAAAGGGTTAAATTGCCAATTTAGCATTTTCACATAGGAATCACTATGACTACTGATAAAAACAAAGTTGCAAATGCCCTGTACGAGTCAGGATGCGTAAAATTTGGCGCCTTCAAAATCAAGTCAGGCGCAATCAGCCCATACTACATTGACATGGCACGTCTACTATCCAACCCAAAACAGTTATGCATAATAGCAGAAGTTGCCGCCAAATCCATCCGGCAGATTATGGCATCTGAACAAATCAACAAGTTAGCCTCCATCGAGCTTAAAGGCGCTTTGATTGCTCCAAGCATTGCCTGCAAGCTGGATTTGCCCTGTGTTATTGTGCGTAAAGAAGACAAAGCTTATGGTGTTACGGGCAGAATTGCAGGCGCTGATGTTGTTGCAGATGATAATCTCTTGTTTTTTGATGATGTTGTTAGCGAGGGATTATCCAAGATTGAAGGCGTAAAACCACTCACAGAACTTGGTGGGAAAGTGAAGCATTTGATGGTTGTAGTAAATCGCGAGCAGGGCGGAAAAGAAAAACTTGAAGCCGCAGGTTTTCAGGTTCATGCATTGACAAAAATATCCCAAGTAGTTGAGGCATTACAAGAATCAGGTAAAATTACTAGTCACCAAGCCCAGATAGTGCTCAGCTACATCAAAAATCCTAACAGCGGGTAGCTTATAATACTGTTTTTTCTCCACTGTACCATTTAACGATTTCTTCTATTACCCTGCGGGGGTATCCAATTTCAAAGAGGGCACACCTCAAATCGTCAAATGTCTCTATTTCCATTTGATACACACGCTGTCCCTATTATCATGTATCGTGACTCTTTATATATGCTTTCAGTTCGTCTCTGGAATATATCGAAAACAAAACTATATGGTGTTAAAGTAGCTGTTAACGTCAAGCCAATCAAAGCGGTCATCCTTCAAAATGTTCTTTGCAAACTTGAGCAGTTTCACTCGAACATCCACACTTGAAGTGGGATACAAAATTGGGGATGCAACAACTCAAGCGCGCCAAGCAAAGAAAGGAGCAATAACCTCCAGAATCTCTGTATCACCTGTTTTATGCAGATAATTTTGCCAAAACATCCAAAACAACCGCTCAAAAACACCGTTCAACTCACCATGCTTCTGCAATGAATAAAACAGATAATTAATACTCAGCGCCGCCAAGTCATCTGCTGGTTCACCCCATTCGCCTCTGCTTCTGTTAAGCACTGTGAAATCAGTACCTTCTCGGAAGAGAATGTTCCAAGGGTGAAAATCCCCGTGAATCTGGCAGAGTCTGTGCGTTTTAGTTTTTAGTTCCCAGCGCCAATTCACACAGTCTTTTTCAATATCCATAAAATATGATTTGTTAACGTAAGCGAATTCTCGTGGGTAACTGTCTAAAAGCCCCATTATGCATTCACCGTGACCGACTAAATCCCTTATACGCCGAACATACAAACTGGGCGAGTTAAAGCGTGTTTTGTGGATCTCAACCAGATAATCAGACAAAGCAAGGCAACGCATCTCATCAAACTCGCTCAGCAAGCCAGCCTTTATACGGTCCAAATCAGAACTGTACAGTTTGCCCTCAACAAAATCTGTTAAAATAAAAAACTCGTTGCCCTTACCAACAGATTTGAGTTGCCCGCCACTCTCAAAAGCGCCAACATCAACAGAGTGCACATGTCTGGGAAGCTTGTTAAAGGCTGAGTTTTGCCAAATCAGAATCTGAGCGCGGTCAGAAAAATTGTTGTGACCAAACTGGTCAGTTGGACGGATAGTCTGCAAAATTACGCGCCTAATCTTTTCTTTTGCTTTGAACTCGATTACGTATGGGTAACCATATGCGACTCCCTTTAGTTCTGTCAATGTACCAGAGGCATCTCCGAGTTTCCAAACTTTCAAAATTTCCACATGTTCACTCAGTAATGAGTTTAGGTATTGCTGGATAGCCTTTGTTGGCAACATCAAAAAAGCATCAGTGGTACCCATTGGCATAATCACCTTATTTGAAAAATAACTGTTTTGGGATTTAAACCTTAACGATACCTTTACATTTATTGCCTACAATCACACAACATTTCCCAAGAAAAAGGAAGAAAAACTGATGCAGAACCAAAACCAAGTAGTCCAAGCCCTACTAAAACCAGAAACCTACCTCCAAAAAACAGGCAAAATCCAACTCATCCAAACCCACATCTCCTATGTTTTCCTAACTGAAAATTACGTTTACAAAGTAAAAAAAGCAGTAAACTTTGGTTTCCTTGATTTCTCCACGCTTGACAAAAGATTATGGTTCTGCCAAAAAGAGTTGGAGCTTAACAGGCGGCTTTGCCCAGAAATTTATCTTGAAGTTGTCCCCATCACAAAAGCAGAAAACATACATATAGGCGGCACGGGCGAAATAGTTGAGTACGCGCTGAAAATGAAAAGATTGCCTCAGGAAAGAATCATGACCCTCCTGCTAAAGGAAGGAAAAGTGGGTAAAGAAACAGTGGATGAAATTGCCAAAATAGTTGCCGAGTTCCACAGCAAAGCCCAAACAAGCAATGAAATCAATGAGTTTGGCTCTCTTAAAATAGTGAAGACCAACTGGGATGAGAATTTTGCCCAAACCACCAAATACATCAACCAAACCATCCCCCAAAACGATTACCAGTTCACCCAAACAAAAATCAACAATTTCATGAAGAAAAACGGGCAGTTATTTGAGCAACGCATAACCGAAGGGCGTATTCGCGATTGCCACGGTGACCTGCATTCAGGAAACATTTTTTTAACAGATAAAATCTGCATTTTTGACGCCATCGAGTTTAACGACCGCTTCCGCTACAGTGACGTCGCGTCTGATGTGGCTTTCTTGGCAATGGACCTTGACTACCAAAACAGAAGTGACTTAGCTGACTACTTTGTTAAGCAGTATATAGCTAACGCGGGAGATGCACAGTTGACCCAGATGCTACCCTTCTACAAGTGTTACCGTGCATACGTTCGGGGAAAAGTTGTCAGTTTCAGGCTGGATGACTCAAACATCAGCCAAACCGAGAAAAACGTTGCAATCAAGGAAGCCAAAGCCTACTTTAAGCTATCAGCAGAATACGCAAAAGAGCTATAATGGGCTATTCCTACGCAAACTGGTCTTCTACCCAGTCGGGAACCACAACTGTGCCCATTATTACTGGTTTTTGGTGGCAGTCACTACCTCCAGTCATCATCAGTTGTTTCTGTTTTGCAAAAGCTACATAGAACTTGGTGGTTTCAGGCGTGGCTCTTGAATGCCAACACTCCACGCCATCAATGTAGGGCAACATATATTCCTCCACGATGTTGCCCTGCGCTTCCAAAACTTTGCTAAACGCGACTAGCGATGTTCCATGCGGGTCATTGGGGTGAGCTAACACCAACTTGCCACCTGCATCCAAAACAAGCTGTGAGGCTTCCTCCAGATGAAGCGGATACTTGGGCACGTCACATTTAACAAGGTACTTATCAAAGGCGTCTTGACGCGATGCAACTATACCCTTCTTGATAAGGTAGTCTGCTATGTGAGGTCTACCCAAGGTGCCGTCAACAGATTCTTGGATTTGCCTAAAATCCTCACTTGACAACGCGGCAATGTTTTCTTTTTCGAATTCATCGTTAAGGTTAGCAAGAATTGTGGCTGCGCGTTCCTCACGATATTTAGCCATAGTTTCCAGTTTAGTAACCAGCATCCGGTTGTCAGGGTCATATTGGTAGCCTAAAAAATCAAGCGAAACAGTTTTCCCATTTAAAAGCTCAGGACAAGAAAAAGTAACATTCAACTCCACACCCGTAACATAACGGATTCCTGCCTGTTTTGCCTGCTCTACCGTTTGGGTCTGACAGTAGATATTATCGTGGTCAGTGATGGACATGAAGCTAATTTTGCGTGCTTTGGCTTCTGATATGATTTGTTCTACGCTGAATTTGCCATCAGATGCTTTAGAGTGAATATGTAAATCAATCATACCGCAAACTACCTTGTCTCTTCTTTAATTATTGACCAGTTTGCAATTCCATAGATGCAGGTATCAACAATTAAATGAGAAATCTTTAGTGTGGGGTACTTCTGTTTGAGGGCATCAACGTTTATTGGTTCAAACTTTTTTTTGTTTGCCAGATAGGCTTCTTCAGTTAGGGCGTTGGATTCATATTTTTCTTTTGACCGCTTCTTTATTCGCTCCAACGCGATTTCTTGGGGGCAGTTTGTTTCAAAAATTGCAAACGCCAAATTGTTTTTTGCCGCTATCTCAGCAGCGCGCTCACGTAACTCTGCAGTAATAAAAGTTGCATCCAAAATAATCCCGCCTTTAGAGGCTAACGTTTTGGCACGTCTAAACATTTCGTCATAAACAGACATCCTGTTGTTCATGTTGCCTGCGACTTTGGGGTCAAAGATGTCTTTACCTTTGAGAACATCTATGCGTATCAAGTCGCTCCTTAGAATTGGATATCCTGTCATTTTTGAGATTTCCTCTGCGACGCCAGTTTTGTAGCTTGCAGGCAACCCACAAGTAATTACAAGCGTCTTCGGTTCAAGTTCTCTTTCAACAAAGACTACAAAAGGTTCTCTCACACGGCATCCTCGTTATGGTTAGCTTTCGTTGGTACTTTAACTTTTTCCAGCTAAGCGAGCCCTCACCATACCTTACACCTTCGGAAGTGTAGGTAAATTCTAAATAAGGAGAAATACACAAGTTTGTCAAAGAAGGAATATTCATGGAAAATTTCCAAGTTAAAGACATGAAATTAGCACCCCAAGGTCACTTACAAATCGAATGGACAACCAAACACATGCCTGTCCTAAACATCATCAAAGAGAGATTTGAAAAAGAAAAACCACTTGAAGGTCAAACCCTAGCCGCGTGTCTGCACGTAACCAAAGAAACTGCCGTCCTAATCAAAGTCCTCATCGCAGGCGGCGCAAAAGTAGCACTCTGCGGTTCCAACCCACTCTCGACACAAGATGACGTAGCAGCCGCATTAGCAGATAGCGGTGTACACGTTTACGCTTGGAGAGGACAAAACACCGAGGACTACTACAAATGCATCGAAAAAGTCCTCGAATTTAACCCTACAATAACCATGGATGACGGCGCAGACGTTGTCGGCATGATCCACAGCAAACGCCAAGACCTCATCAAAGACATAAAAGGGGGAACCGAAGAAACAACCACCGGAGTTGTCCGCCTAAAAGCCATGGAGCAAGACGGCAGCCTCAAATATCCAATCGTAGCTGTAAACGAAGCGCTCACCAAGTACCTTTTTGACAATCGTTATGGCACAGGTCAAAGCACCATCGACGGCATACTACGCGCGACTTCTGTGCTGTTGGCAGACAAAAACTTTGTCGTTGGCGGATATGGCTGGTGTAGCCGAGGCATCGCAATGCGTGCACAAGGCTTAGGCGCAAACGTTATAGTAACAGAGGTTCAACCCACACGTGCATTAGAGGCAGTCATGAACGGTTTGCGTGTTATGCCTATGTCTGAAGCAGCGGCAATCGGCGACATTTTTGTCACTGCAACTGGAGACATACACGTTATACGCAAAGAACACATGGAAAAAATGAAAGATGGAGCCATTATATGCAACAGCGGTCACTTTAACGTGGAAATCAACGTGCCTGAATTAGAAGCAATGGCTGTTTCACATCGTACAATGCGTCCCAACATGGAAGAATATACCACCAAAGACGGCAGACACCTCTACCTTCTCGCAGAAGGACGCTTAGTCAACCTCTCAGCAGCAGAAGGCCACCCATCAGAAGTCATGGACATGTCTTTTGCTAACCAAGCGTTATGCTCGGAATATGTTTCCAAATCGGATAAATTACCAGTTAAAGTGTATGTTGTTCCAAAAGAAATCGATGAGTCCATCGCTGAACTTAAGCTTAAGTCCATGGAAGTAGTGATTGATACCCTTACAGAGGAACAAAAGAAGTATTTGTCCACTTGGGAAATGGGAACCACATAAACAAGCGGGTATTCGGAAGCATGACAAACTTTAAATTGTCTAACAATATACATGGCATAATAAGTGGTGAATATTAATGGTAAGTAAAGATCAAGGTATAGGTGGAGCAATACTTGCTGTTTGCGTCATCGTTGCAATACTTTACATCGTCACATTATTCTACCCAGCATGGCTATCAATTATCGGGTTAACACTCAGCGCAAGCGCCGTTCAGTTCTGGGTAATCGCTGTTCCAGTGTTCGTAGCATTCATAGCTATAATGTTCATTGGCGCATGGATAGGCTGGACAATGACAACAACACCCCCGCCAAAACCAATCGAAGAAATCACAACCGAAATAGAAGACAAAAAAGAGTAAACCAACTCAGTTTTTCCTTTTTCCATTAAGTAATCATTTTTTTAATTTTAAACTAGAGATGTAAAGTATATTGAAGTATGTTACTTTTCTTAGGGGTTATGCGTGGGAATAGTAGTTGTATACGAAAGCATCAACTAAACACACAAAAACAAGAGTCAACCAATAATAGCAATCTAAATACACATACTGCGGTGACTAATTTGGAAATTTGCGAGTTTCAGGAAATGATGAAAACTCTATATTTCAAACGTGACAATGAACGAGGTATAGAAGGAAACCTTGATTGGCTCTTCACGGAAGTTGAAGAACTCCGAAAAGCTCTAAAAGAGAAAGACAAGCCAGCAGCAGAAAAAGAGTTCGCAGATGTTCTCGCGTGGCTTGCATCTATAGCTAACATCACAGGCATAGACTTGGAAAAAGCTGCCTTAGATAAATACAATCACAAATGCCCCAAATGCAAAAAATCACCCTGCCAATGCATTTTTAGACCAAACGCGTCTGCCCGAATCCCGTAGACAACCACACGTAACGCCGGTTACCTTTACGTTTAACAGTTGCTTCCGCCTCCAGCAGTTTTAGATGATAGACAACAACGTTATAGGATAAGCCTGTTTGTTGGGAGATTTTTGAAGCTGAAAAGCAGTCTTTATCCAGAACTGTGAGCACTTTGCTTCGGGCAGCAACACCACTTGTGATGTTTCGGATATTTTTGAGGTAAGCGTTAGGGTGCATGTGCCTTCACGTATTATTTTAAATGATTTTTGTTTTAAGCTTTAGCTGGAAAAATCGAAAAGTTTTGTTTGCTTGGGTTTTTTGTTGTCAAATAGAGTGGTGATTTCTTCTTTGATTAAAGCCATGCGTTGTGTGTAATAGCTAGGCAGGCCGTACGTGTCGACCAGCCGCTGTGCTGGCTCCAGATATTTCTCGATACCACCGCGATAAACCGTCATGGTTAACTGTCCACCACAAAAGGGGCATTTACCTTTAAGAGGCAATCGACGAAATTTTTTGTTACAAGATTTACATCTGAAGCCCTGCGTTGAGAAAGCACGAAGGTTCCCCGCGATGTCACGAATAAAATGGGTATTCAAAACTTTAAGCGCTACCTGGCGTGCATCCACCGCCTCGATTTTCTCACCCAGTTCTAGCTGCATGTTTAACTTGTCAATCATTGACTTGAATTCTTTGTAGGAACTATTGGCGTTTCCTAAGTTAATGTTTGAAACTGGAGTGGTGTAATTGAAGCCTTCGAATTGGGCTTCTGTTCCAAGACGGTGCCCAATAACATCCATTATGGGGTCAACCTGACGAACCTCCCATTTCGCCCATGTCCGCTTGTAAAACTCCAAAGGGTAAGTTGCGTCCACGTCGAAGTCGTGAGCTTGCCGCTGCACCTCTTTAGTGTTAACAAACGGAATCACAAGAATAGGCGCATCCATGATACCACCAATTTGAGCAGGCAAATACACGCGGGAAAAATTCAGAAGAGTGTCCATTGCCAGCATGATAGCATCTTCATCACCGTCACAATCGCGACGTTTTGCGGAGTACCAAATTGGATGCGCATAAATCACATTGCGGTCAGTGAAACCAGCAACTCTGCCCAAAATGCCAACGCATGTGTGAGGAGCTAAGCCAAAAATTAGTTGCCCAACGAGGTCTTCGGGTTTTTTGAGGTTATAGTATGCGGGGAGTTTGTAGACACGAGTTAAGAGGTCATCAATGAAGTCTGCTATGTGAATAAAGTAGTCTCCAGCAGTGTATGGAATCACTATGTCTTGGATTTTTAGCTCCAAAACCTGATCAGGGCTGGTTAAGCTTTTTCCGTGAATATCGTAGAGGTAGCCAAGTTCACGCAGCTTAGCAACTGTAACGCCTACTTCGGCAGGCGTAATGTGAGTTAGTGGCGCATTGGTGGCGTCAAAGCGAATGGTGCCATCCTTGTAAACCGATAAGCCATGCTTCGCCCGCAACATGCCCTTCTCAAGAATCTCTGGCGTCTTATTATCATTGGTCATCCCTTTAACTCCACGTAAAATCTTAGGAACAGGATAACCCAAAGTTTTGCTTGCTTCCTCAAGAAGCTCTTTGAAGTTAAAGGGTTGACGTTGATACTGAACCGAGTTGACTTTACAAGCTGGACAAAAATTGTCCTTTAAGGCTCTGCCACAACGTGGACAGATGTTTTCTGGCAACGTTTCGCAGCCACAAGAGGCACATTTAACTTTTAGCGTGTATGTTTTGCAGTTGGGACATTTACGTTTGACCACTTCAACAAAAACTGAGGGCTTTTTAGCAGCCTCCAACAGGTCACGATGCGACCCCCCAGCCAAACTCACAGGAAAAAGCAGATGCACCAACGGCTTCATTTCACGATGCTTAGCCTTTTCAGGCCTGCCCATTCTGCCGCCAACGTATGTGGGAGCTTTATCCTTGATGGTAACTCCTGAAAGGGAACTTACTGCTGCTAAAACTGAAGGTTCCTGAACAGTCTCGTTGCCTTTAGGTGAACTATACCCCAAAGCGAATGCCAGCGCGAATGCATCATCGTCCATAATTACAACTTTGCCATCTACGAACCTATGAGGCACCAGAATCCGCCTCAAAGCAGTAACAGCAACCTGCTCATTTTGACCAACAATCTTGGAGGGAACACCATTCGCACATGAAACCTCGCAGTTTTGCAACCATTGCCTAAGTGTTTCAACCTCTTGTGGTGTTGTTAAGCTTGACCAGAAGAGCGTGAACTTTGGATGTAACGGAAGTCCAAGTCTGCAAAGAGACATTGCCTCGTTGGGTTTAGGCTGGTGTGCAAATGGGTCAAAAAGAAAACTTTCCAACCGTGCAGGAGAAATCTTTGCTTCCTGCGCAAGCAAGTTTAGGTCGCCGAGGCATTTTTCATTTAGCAGAGCTTTTAGGTCTTGCACCCACCATTCCTCAACGTATGCTGAGGGACAAAGAGTTTTGTTAGTGTAGAGGAAATCGCCAAAGCTGATTAAGATGTCGCCGAGAAAGAGGATTTTTTTGATTTTACCTTTTACTTCAGGAAAGTTCTCTAGAGTAACTCGTACAACTGAATCATCTTTTAAAAGAACCACTGGGCATTCAAGAGAATCCACGGGTACCGTGACGCAGCCTTTACCTGGAAGCTCAAGACGCATTTGAGTGCCAGCTGCAAGAAAACTCTCCACCACAACCATAGTGGCAGGATGAATCCCAGTCGCAGAAAGCCCCGTGTTTCTTGACCTACCATACCGCAACCTAAAGCCGCCCCGCTTGGAAGGAAAAGCAAAAATTGGCCGGCCCGCAATCACGTCATCCATAAAGCCACCTGACTTTTTCTCAGACTTCTTTTTGAACTCACGTAGCCAATCCCAACCTTGAAAACCGATTTTGTCAATGATAACGTAAACTTTCTGGGCACGACCAACAATGCCATCGTTTATAACTCGAAGGGCACCGCCTCGGACACGGTTGGTTTCTACCCGCTCCAAGTTCCGGTAAGATGAAACCTCCACGGGGTCAGATTCAGTTCCTGTACATTCTACAGGCACCAAGTTAAGACCTTTTTTAAGTTCCTCATCAGAAATGTGATACTGAAACCTACCCACAGAACGCTCATACGTACGTAGTTCTTCAACAAAACGGTTGACTTCTTCTTCAGCGGGTTTGTAGCGGTCTAAACCTAATTGGCGTCTAACAAAGTCACCTACAACAAGCGTTAAAGCTTGGTCAGTTCCACCTGCGGAGCGAATTGGTCCAGCAAAGTATACAGCCAGATACTTTGAGTGGTCAGCATTAGTTTTTATTTTAACTTGGGCGATGCCTTGAATGGGAGCTGCAGTTAAGCCTTCAGTGAAAATGGCCAGCGCGGTTCGGATGGCTTGCTCAGCGGCTTTCTCGGGTTCCATTTCGCCAAATTTGCCTGTAGTGATTTCTTCAGCTACTTTGAAGGCTACGGCTTCTCGTTGCATCTTGGAGTTTAATTCGCGGATGCTAACGGCGACCCCTTTTGGACCAACAAGACCCTCAACTAGGTCGGCGATGTCTTGTGCTACGATGCACTCGGTTTTGAGGGCAGGGTCTAAACCTTTGGATCTGGCTTGGTCGCTAATTGCATACAGCTGCTTTAGCCGATTTTCCATTGTGTCGATGTAACCTTTGTAACCCTTACTTATGTTCAAACTGCCGCTTCCCATTCACTGTATAGAAGGGTGGGTTATTTTGGTTTTCTAAGAAAAACAAGAAAATAAATTGAAAAACAAGTAAGCACACTAACGTTTTGCTACTTGGATGCCTTTAATTATTTCTGTAACTCGCTGAGTACCATCAGTTTTTTCAACAACATTTCCAGTTACGATAATGTCAGCTCCAGCAGAAACCGCCAATGCTGCTTGCTCATGAGTTCGGATTCCACCGCCAACAATTAAAGGCACATCAATGGCTTGTTTAACGGCACGTATCATTTCTGGAGGAACAGGAGCCACCACGCCAGAGCCACCTTCAAGATAAATAAAACGCATACCTAAAAACTGTCCAGCAAGTGCATGTGCAACCACTAATTCAGGCTTATCGAAGGGGATTTTTATTGCTTTACCGACTTTGCCAGCGGTGCCACCATCACCCACGATTATGTAACCCATCGAGATTGGCTCAATATTAAATTTTTTGACAAGAGGCGCACCTGCAATTTGGGCGCCCATCAAAAAGAACTGTGCTTCAGAGTTTAGAAGAGACATAAACCAGATGGCATCTGCATACTGACTGATCCCATTTATGTTACTTGGGAAAAGTATCGTGGGAAGGTCCACTACACCTTTTATGGCTTTTATGACGTTGTCAAGATGTTCTTCAGAATCAGAAGTTGAACCACCAATCATAATTGCAGAAGTCCCACTGCTAGCAGAGCTTTGCGCAATAGCAGCAGCTTGACTTGGCGTAGCATTTTCTGGATCAATCAAAGTTATGTGAATTGCGCCATCGGCTTTTATCTTTTCGAGTAAGTATTTTTCAACTTGCCCATGCATCACGTTTCTACTCTTTTTTAGGTATAGGGGTCCTCTTTGAAGTGCTATAAACGCGGTCAGTTAACATGCAGTAAACATCAACTTCTCCCTGTGCAGGTTTTATTGGGAATTCTTCTTTTAGCCCACAACTG
Source organism: Candidatus Bathyarchaeota archaeon (assembly GCA_026014585.1). Classification (NCBI taxonomy): domain Archaea; kingdom Thermoproteati; phylum Candidatus Bathyarchaeota; species Candidatus Bathyarchaeota archaeon. The sequence goes on from JAOZIA010000002.1 coordinate 489,973, forward strand.
CTACAGATTGCTACTGAATGCGCATCATCTCGGAAAATTTCCACACGCACTGTTTCTTTTCCGCATCTAGGGCACGAGAAGAACTTGGGCAAATGCTTTTTTGGTATATGAACAACTTTTTTCCTTCTTCGTCCCATACAAACATCCTTCTTTAGTGCTGGTTATGTTTCCTTTAATATTTATCCTTGTCCTTAAATACTTGCCTAGTCACCATAAAAACAGAGTGTGAAAGTTTTGAAGTTAACCGCCTCTGTCTTAGACCTTGACTTCGCTGAAGTTCAAAAAAGAAGCACCCACTTCATTAAGCAATACGTTAAAAATTGTGGAGCCAGCGGAATTGTGATTGGACTTTCAGGAGGAATTGACAGCGGTGTTATTGCTGCACTCTCCAGTTTGGCTATAGGAGGAGAGCACGTGATAGGACTGATGCTTCCTGAAAAAGAAACCTTTAACCAAAATGACATCGACGACGCCCAACTGGTCGCGGATAAATATGGAATTAAAACCCAGACTTGTGACATCACTCCCGTTCTGGAAAGCTTCTATAATGCAATCATAGGATTTGACATCACAGATAGGCTTTGTAAAGGAAACATCAAAGCAAGAACAAGAATGACCTATCTTTACTACTTTGCAAACAAAAACAATTTTGTCGTTTGCGGAAGCTCAGATAAATCAGAAACCATGATGGGTTACTTTACCAAATGGGGAGATGGCGCATCCGATATTGCACCAATAATGGATCTCTACAAAACACAGGTACGCAAGCTGGCAGAGCATCTGGGTTTTCCAGCAGAACTCTATACAAAACCCTCCACGCCATCACTTTGGCCCAAGCAGCTTGCAGAAGAAGAAATAGGTATTAAATATGAAACCTTGGACCTAATCCTGTTTGGGCTGGAACGGTTCATGACAACAGGAGACATCGCAGAGCAGCTTAATGCACCGCTGGAGCTTGTTGAAAAGGTTAAAGAAAGATGGCTTGCCAATGAACATAAAAGGCGAATGCCTCTGACTATTAAGATCGGTTACCGAACTGTCGGAGCAGATTTTAGGCTTCCAAGAGAAAACTATTAGGCGAAAGACATGACTGAAAAAATCAAAATTGCACTTGCCCAAATAAGCAGCCAACGAGAGAACAAAGAAGCAAACCTCAAAAAAATAGAAAAACTAACGCTAAAAGCAAAAGAGCAGGACTGTGACCTTGTGATTTTTCCAGAACTATCACTTACAGGTTACGTGGTTAAGGATCAAATCTACGAGTTGGCAGAACCAATTCCTGGACCAACAATTAAAAGAATAGAAGCTTTAGCCAAAAGAACAGGTTTACACATTATTTTTGGGATGCCTGAACGTAGCGAGAAAACTAAAGCCACAATCTTTAACACCGCGGTTTTGGTTGGTCCAAAAGGTTTCATTGGTAAATACCGTAAAATGTATTTGCCCACTCATAGCGTGTTTGAGGAAAAAAGGTATTTCCGACCAGGATATCAAACAGCAGTATTCAACACGGCAATTGGCAGGATTGGACTGTGTATCTGTTATGATATTTTCTTTCCTGAAGTCTTCCGCTTAACAAGATTAATGGGTGCACAGTTGATTGTTTGTATTTCTGCGTCTCCTGCAGTGAGAAAAGGCTACTTTGAAATTTTAACCTCAGCTCGAGCATTAGAGAACACAGCGTTTCTTGCATATGTTAATGTTGCGGGTTTGCAGGAAGGCTTGCAGTTTTGGGGTGGAAGCCGAATGGTTAGCCCAGGTGGCGACGTGATTGCTAGGGCAAAGTATGATGAGGAAGACTTTGTAGTTTGTGAAATTGACTTTAATGACATGAAAAATTTTGAAACATGGATTCCTACCCTTAGAGATTTACGCCCTGAGCTATTTGAGGAACTAAAAAAGCAATCAGAAACGCTTTAACCCAAATCACCAATGAATCACAACCACATCACATAAGCGTGATATCATACTTTTTCCGTGATTTCTACGTGATTTTAGCGTGATTAGAGTGATGTCACGATTAAGAAATCAAGCAAATACGGCATTTATGTACATGAAAATTAACATGCATATGAGGTAAAAAGTGTGTTTTAACTTGACGGTAAAATGATAAAATAACCTGAAAGGGGCGTAACACATTTCATAATTTGAAGCATTTACGACAATACAAAGAACAACAAACATAAAAAATAAAGGCATAAAACAGATTTAAAACTAAAATAACCAATAAAATGAACTCTATTTAATCAATAAAACAAATAAGCATCAGTTACAGCATTTTACGTTAATATTTAAGGTTATTTTTTTGGTAATGTTGCTTTTTAGCGCGGGCAAAATTTAAAAACATCAAGCCAGTATACAAAACTGTATCCATTTTAACCATGGAGATAGCACACACTTTGAAGCTAAAAGACAGTGTACAAATCTGGCTAAACGGTGCTTTTTCAGACCCCATAGCCGAAATACTACTTAAAAATAGCCAATTAACAAAAACCCAGCTCGAAACATTGTTAATTGACGTTTTGTCCGAAAATATATCAGGTAAACAGCTAAAATACGATGAAAAAGCCTCTTTAAGGCTAACTAAGGCTAAAATAAGCCGTGGAGCCTTTAACAGGACTTTAAAACAGTCTAAAGAAAACGTCATTAAATCAATCTACACAGTACTGCTGCTAGGTTATTTAGGAGTATTTGAGAGCTCAACTCTTGATCCCTATCTTGAAATCGCAAATAAATTGCACAGTTATGTGGAGGCTTATCAGGACATATCAGGCGAAGAAGGGGATAAAGAACGGCAAAAAGTGATAGAAATCATCCGAGAAGAGCTTGAAAATAGCCTAAAAATGCTTTCTAGTCCATCAAAAGAGCCTGTGTGACGTCACAAATCACACTTTATATAGGTATATTCAAGCATTTTTTCTAACATAACAGTTCAACAAATAAGCCTTAAATAAAGCTTTAATTTTAATAAAAGACACATTCACAGGTTTTTTAACAACGACCATATGTAATATTAAGAACAGAAAAGATTATGTGATATGTGATATCATGGTTTGATGTGATTTTTTGACCGTAAACCTTAAAAAGTTCCATGGAAAACTGTGATGTGTGATGCAACTGTTCAAATCACGCTCAAAATCACATGTAAATCACAGGAGATACAACAGTGATTGAAATTATTCCAATTCTCTTAGCGGTTTTGCTTGTAGCCACTGTAGCAGTGTCAAGGGAATATTACAAGCAAATACTCAAAGCTAAAAAAGAGTATGAACTGGCTAAGAATGCAGTTGGAGATATTGTGCTAAGTTTTAATCGGGAACTTAAACGAGATTCAGAAAGATTAGACATTGTTGCTTTCAAAGTGGAAGAAAGTTCAGCAAAGGCTGAGAGTGTATTTAAAAAAATTGATTCTATAGAAAAACAAAATTCACCTTTGGAATCACAATTCTCTGCAATCTCTGAGAGTAGTAATAAAGTTTTAACAGACCTAAGCAATTTAGGGTCAACAATTAAAAATCTAGAAAATACACAAGAAACTTTACAAACAAAAATAGCCAATTTAGAAGAACAAATTCAACAGCTATCCGTTGCACCTCCACCAGAAATTAAAAGCGAACCTGTTATGCCAGTTATTCCAATTAAACGGGACAAAGCAATGGCAGCTCTCACAGATACAGAAATTGCGGTTTTAGAAATGCTTGCCTCTGAAGGACCAAAAACTGCACCTGAAATCAAAGAACGCGTCCATCTAAGCCGGGAGCATACTGCTAGGTTAATGAAGAAACTTTATGAGGGTGGCTATCTTGAGAGAGAAACTGGTAAAATTCCATTCAGTTACAGTGTGAAAAAGGAAATGGAAAAATTATTAAGCAAACCTCAGCTAAGCCAAACTTAGCTTATTTTATTCTTTGTTTAATTGCAGCTTGAGGTAATGCTGGTGCAGTCTTGTATTTGAGACTATTTTGGCTACCGGTTTTAAGTAGAAGACCTTTTGTTGCCATTCTGGAAAGATATGTTGAAACAGTGCTAAGGCTAACTGGTTCTTTGAGTTCCTGTTCATAAATTGATTGAATATCTTTTGAGGAGAACCATACTAGTGGAAAATGCTTCTGAATAATCATAGAAACTTTCTCAAATCTTGAAACAGAAGTCGTTGGAACTGGAGCCCTTGAACCAGCAGCTACACCGTCCCCTGGCATTCCACCGCCAAGTAATTCTACAAGATCCAGTAAACGTAATGCCTTGTCTCGAGTAACTTGGCCTTCAAAGGCAACAGTATATCGATTACCATCGCTATCGAAGAGCTCCACACGAATCTTGCGAGCAGGCATTATACTATCACTTTGAAATCGTTCACAATTTAACACTTCACAACTTATAGCTGTTATGGTGAAACTAGTCAATGTAAAAAGGATAATTTAAGCTTATTTTTAATAAACAACACATATTTTCCTTTCTTTATGAATTACAAGCTTCACAGGTTTTCAGAAGTAAAAAAAGATTATTTTTTCAGTTTAATTAGGGTTTTCCAGTAGAAATGTAGGGGTGGCTTCTTCACAGTTAACTGACGAGAAATGGGTAATTTTAAAAAAAAGAGCTTTAAAAAAAAGACATATGAAATTTCATTTCACAGGGCATTCACAATTTTGTGAAGGAAAAATAGTCTTGTAAACTGAAAAATTGGTCTTGACAAAGAGTTATTGAGAAAAATAAATAAGCTATATTCAGCTTGGTAACTTGAGGAAAAATTATTGGTATTTTTCATGGGAAAATAGTGCTACCCAGACACCCCTTCATTTCCTATCGAAGTTTTCAGTAAAAAAACACTTGAAAAGGGCAGAAAAAAAATTAGTAACAAACAACTCGAAATTCTTTGATTAATATTTTAATATACTTTAATTTTAACTAAAGTCCCAGAGTATATAGTTATCATATCTATAATTATAATATTAACAAAACTTTCTTATTCTTCTCCAGTAGAAACTTTGGGGTGTGTGTTTTCCTAAAAACCAGCATATCACCGCTTTCTATCATTTAATTATAAGATTATGGTGCTTGTAAACTATTTTTTTGTACTGTATTCTTTAAGTGTTCCACTCGAAATAAAGGTGTTACCTCTGAAATAAAAGGGGTGGAAGAGAACCAATGGGAAATCCGAGCATACTTGATGATGTATTCGATAATTTCGTTAATGGAATAAATCTATTCAAAGACAGAGAAGTATTACGGCATGATTATCTCCCAGAAAAACTTCCACACAGAGAAGACCAAATCCGTTTACTTGGAGAAACCGTGGCACCTGTTCTTAGAGATTCACGATGCTCAAACATTTTCATTTACGGCAAAACAGGTACAGGAAAAACAGCTGTAACAAAATATGTCTTAAGCCATTTGGAAGAGAAAGCAAAAACTTATGGTGCCCAAGTAAAATTTTGCTATGTTAATTGTCGAATGACTGGTTCAGAATATCGTGTTTTTGCCAGTTTAAGTCAAAGTGTTGGAATTTCTATTCCTTTTACTGGTTTGTCAGTGGGTGAGGTTTTTGATAGGTTCAGAGTTAATCTTGAAGCATCAAGAATAATATTCATAATTGTTCTGGATGAGGTTGACGCTTTAATCAAGGATAGAGGTGATAGCTTCATGTATGAATTGACCAGAATAAACGAAACTCTAAACAAAAGCAAGGTTTCAATAATTGGCATCTCAAATGACCTGCGATTAAAAGAGTTCCTTGATCCACGCGTTTTTAGTTCACTTAGTGAAGAGGAACTTGTTTTCAGACCATATGATGCAGGAGAACTTCGTAACATTTTGTTGGAGCGTTCAAAACTTTCATTTCAAGAAGGAGCATTATCAGATTCTGCTCTAAGTATTTGTGCTGCACTGGCCGCTAATGAACATGGAGATGCAAGACGCGCGCTAGATTTGTTGCGAGTTGCTGGGGAAGTTGCTGAGCGCCAAAGCGCCAAATCGATAACTGAGGAGCATGTTCGGCAGGCTGAGAAGCACATTGAACATAACCGGGTTGTGGACGCCTTAAAGAACTTAACGTTACACTCAAAACTTGTTTTGTTGAGTGTGTATCACCTAAACAAGTCCAGTTCAACCACTGGCGAATTGTATGATATTTACAATGAGTTGTGTGGCGAAATGGGTGCTGGATTGTTAACCCAAAGACGCTTAGGAACGTTGGTTAATGAGCTTGATGCTATGGGGCTTGTGAACACCAAAGTTGTCAGCATGGGTCGCTATGGCAGAACTAAAAAAATTAGACTGGAAATTTCTCGTTCTCTGGTAAAAGATGTCTTTTCAAGTGATGCCCGTTTTGGGCGTTTACTTGATTATTCCCATAAGACTGTAAACAAAAACAGTGCCTAATTTGGCTCTGTACTTTTTTGTTTTTCATCTGTAAATGATAGAACGGTTATTTCTAAGGTTTGTAGGTTTATAACGGGGACTTTTCCTGGCGTGGGCATTAATCCTAATTTTTGCATGTAATCTGTTTGGTCCTGCCAGCCGCCTGAGTTTACAACTAGGATTCCTCTATATTTGCAGTAGCCAAGAACGTGAATGTGTCCTGCCATCAAAATGTCTGGTACCTTATCTATTACTAGGTAGTCTCGGTTTTCAGGAGAAAGCATTGTTTTACCTCCATATACTGGCGCGAGGTGTCTTCCTTGAAGCAGAAGACTCATAGATTTTTCTGGATGTTGATGGTCCATGCCTGGAATAGTGTTCACGATGTCATCTAAGCTTCTGCCGTGAAACATTAAAACTTCAACGCCATGCAGAGACATAAAGCATGGGCTTCCAACAGGGTGAATGTTGGGTCTGTCCAGCATTGGTTCAAGGTAGCTTGCGGGTATGGCTGGTTGGGGTAAGGCTTTTCTTGTTGCATCATGATTTCCTGGGCCAAGGACTACTTCTATGTAGCTTGGTATTCTTTTTAGGATTTTTGCGGCGTAAGCATATTGTCTGTGAACATCTCTGACTGTTAGTTCTAGTTCTTGGTTGGGATAAACGCCAACACCATCGACGATGTCGCCTGCGACTAGGAGATATTTTACTCTGCCCGCGATTTCTCGCATTGCTGGGGTGCCGTATTTGCCGTTTAACCATTTTATGAAGCGTTTAAAAGATTCTTTTTGGAACTTGTTGCTGCCAATGTGAATGTCTGAGGTGAGCACAGCATAGATGGGTTCACTGGCTCTTTGCTGACTTTTTCTTCCAACTTCTGGGAAGATTATGTCTTCTGCCATTAACAGGCTGGTTCTGGTTTTTATGACTGCTATGCAGATGATTTGGTCTGGTAGGAGTAGCCCGGCTTTTTTGTGGACTTCAGGTGGTGCTTTTTTTGGGATTAGAATGGTTGCTGAGCTTTGGAGATCTTCGACTGAGAGAATAACTTGTTGTTTGGACTCTTTTTTTTCGGTGAGCATACAGATGATTTTCATTTTGGTTTTTGGCTGGGATTTTAGTGCTTCAGCGATTGGAGTGGCGGCTCTAACGTCCATTCTTTGCCTAAGTATCTTCTCGACGCGTTTGAAGCGGTCTTGGAAATAACCTAAATACTCTTTTATTGTCCCGTTTGAGGTGAGTTTACTGGTTGGGTCTTCTATGATTTCAAGTTGTGAGGGAATTTCTCTGGCGTAAGGATAAAAATATTCGTCTTCTTCAACTTCTGATATTTGAGTTGGCGGCTCTTCTGTTGGGGTTACTGTTTGTGTTTCCTTCATTTGAGCCTGTATGTGTTCGGGTTCTTCTTGGATGCTTGGGGTTTTTAGTGCTTGTTTTTGAATTATTGATTCCAGAAAGTCTTTTTCTATAAAGAAGGGTTTCTCCTCTAAGCTGTCCATTTGCTGAATTGCTGCTTCTATGAGTTCTGCGGGGTCACTATTGGTTAGTTGGGTTAAAAATTCGAAGGCGTCGCTGTTTAGTTGGTATCCTGCTGTGATTGTTGCTGAGATGGCTTTTTGGAGTTTTTCTGTGTCTATCATGTAGGCTCAAACTGGCTTAGTTTTGTTTTGTGTTTGTTTAAGTGTTTTTGTTTTTCTTATTTACGGTTATTGCTTTGTTGCTAAAGGTTTGGATGTTTTGAGATTTGCAGTTTTTCTTTTGTGTGGTGTTGTTTTTGTTTGTGGTCGTAGCGATTTTTGTTTTTTATTTGTATTTTTTGGATTTAGTTTAAATAAGTTGAGAATATTTTAGGGTGGCTATAGAGAGGATATGCTTTGGGTGAGTCCCGAAAAGTTCAGTGTACGCCAACAGGCACCTTTTTTGTTTGTCTGCCAAGAGCATGGGCTAACCAAAACAGCCTGAAAAAGGGCACATTGCTAAATATTGAGGAAACGCAAGATGGTAAACTTATTGTTGACCCCAAATACAGTGTGGAAGTGCAGCCTAAAGTTTCAACGTTAAGGGTTGGTCCCTTTTTGGGTAGGCAGATTATTGGGCAGTACCTGCTGGGTTATGATATTATCCGAATTGAAACCAAAGATAAAATTGATGCAGATGTCCGAAACACTGTCAAAACTACCGTTAGTTCACTGATTGGTTTGGAGATTGTTGAGGAAACTTACTCGCAGATTGTTTTACAATGCCTGCTTGAACCTTCAGGTTCTGGGTTTATGCCTGAAAAAATTCTGCGCCGCATCTATGCGATTGTTGCAGGGATGACTCGTGATGTTGCATCCTCTTTTGCCCTTGGTGATTTACAACTTGCCAAGAACGTGGTTGCACGCGATAATGAGAGTAACAGGCTTTACTTTTTGCTTGTGCGAATTTTGCGTACTATTATACAAAATCCACGGTTAAGTGAGAAACTGGAGATTTCCCCGATTGACTGTTTGGATTATCGTTTAGCTGCCAGCTTAATTGAGGGCATGGGTGATGACTGCGTTAAAATTGCCTCTAAAACTATTGAGCTTAACGGGATTAAGTTGCCTGCTGAAATTCAAAAGTTGCTTACCGATTTTCAGGTTGTTTGCTATTCAGCTCATGAGCAAGCTTTGAAATCGTTTGTAAGTAAAGACATCTCTTGCGCTGAGACCGTGCGTGGTTTGCAGATAAAACTTGAAGCTATAGGTTCTGAGGTTGAGAAGGCTGCTAAGGAATTGTCGGTTGATTTGATGCCACAGATTTTGGCGGTGTTGTCTTTTCTGAGGCAGATCTATGAGCGCAGTGTGGACATCGCTGACCTTGTTGTGTAGGTGCCCAGCGGGTTCTACTGTTCTCGGAGGCCACTCCCTCCCTTATTTAAGGGTGGAAACGGGGTTTGGCTTGGAAAACTGGCATTAGTGACCTCCCCTCTATAGTTTCTGCATAGATCAACTATTTGGAGCCTAATAGGAATGTTGGGTAGACTTAATTTTCTTTTATTGGCATAACCTTAAAATGGCAGAAAAAATAGTACTGTACCATACGGCGAAATATCATGGGTATGACTAAACGTAAACGTAAAGAATCAGGTCCAATGCCTGCTGGAAGCGCGGGTCTTTTGCGTTTCTTCGAGGACGAAACCGAAGGCATAAAGGTTAGACCTGAACTTCTCGTGATTTTAGCTGTAACCCTAATTGTTGTGTCAGTTGTCGCGCAAGTATTTTTCCCCGCATAAAAAATTAAAAAATTTTTATCTTCTTGATGGCGTGGACGGCAGAATTTCTAATCTTTGAATTGAGCTTAAGTTTAGGTACATGTCGCCGCGTTCTTCTCGGCTGGCAACTTGTGGAATGGGCTGCGCTATTGTGGAACGTAAAACTATTGCTTCTGTTTCAGATAGCCAGATTCCTGCTGGTTGATGTGTTACTGCTTCGATGATGCCTTCAAAACCATACGCTGGCTCGATTATAACTCTGATTTTTTTGCCAACGTTGCGTTCGAGCATGTGGAATATGGACAGCGGTAATTCTTGCTCTGGCATAGTGTATTCGCGTAACTATAGTAGTGTGCATTCTAAGGATAAAACCGTATCTGCTCAAAAGAGGCATCAAAAGCATGCATTCTTGGTTTATGGTTGATTTTTTCATCATCAATTTTTTAAATATTTAATTCAAAAACACGCAAATCTTACCTGTGTAATTGTTGGGAAAATGTATTAAATGGTAATTGGTTCGCTTTTAGCTATGTTTTAATAATCCTGTACAACTGTTAAGGAACCAATAAGTGAATAAGAGCATGGCAACAGAAAACAAATTCAACAGTTCAATAAACACTGCAATAAAACATTATTCATCCATGTTCTTTTTACCATCCGCCAAAAAAGCTGTTCTAACCGTTGCAGTAATCTGCATAGGCTTAGTGGGATTATCCTCACTTGTATTTGCCCCCTCCATTAACGGCTTACTGTACTGCCTATTTTTTGGCACATCCCTCTTCTTTTTCACCTTTCTCTCAGACATCATACTAAGCAAGGTGATACTGAAAACAGACAAAATCTACATCCTAAGACGCACCGTGGCGCTGTCACTTTTCTGTTGGCTAACTTGGCTATTTTTCATGCTGCTCGGTGTAGCTTTCGGAGTAGCCTTTGATTTACTCTGGTGGGTAAAACTTTGCCTGCTAGGCTTTGCTGCTGTGCTCACGCTACGGTTAATTGTTTTCTTGGCAACCACTACTACAAAACTTTATCGTCAACTTCTCGCCGCGTTACTTCAACCTCTGTTATGTGTTGCTGTTTTGATGACTTTTTGGGCTTTCATATTTCAGATTTACATAACCCAATTCTGGCTTTACCTGATAATTGCCCCCATAGTTTGCGGTATAACTGTTTTCATTTTCTTGCGGTCTCTTGACAATTTAGGAAACCAACTTCATGGATTGCCTTCTCTGCTTTTCTTTAGAGCCTTCATGGCAAACTGGGTTGTAGGACAAAACGCGCCTCTTGAGGAGCTCTTGGAAAAAATCGGAGGAGATGAAGATATTGACGTTTCGCTTCTAAAGTTTGACGCCGCTAAACCAAAAGCCGCCATCATACAGCCTTTTGTACATCCAGGGCCATTCAAAAACATTGGAAGCAGTCTGTTGCCAACCTTGCTAAAGCACGGGTACCAAAAACGCTTCAACAACACCGCCTGCACGCCCCTTGGCATTTTAGGGCATGAACTGGATTTAGCCTCACAGGCGCAAAACATCAAAATAATCAAACACATAATATCCGCAGCTGATTTTCCCGCATCCGAAGCCACAGCTACTTCGTTTGTCCGCGTAAGAGAAGGCGTTGTTGGTGCATCATGTCAAGTTTTCGGCAAAACCGCTTTGCTATCCTTTACTTTGGCGCCTGAAACAACTGAAGATTTGCCTCAAGAGCTTGGACAGGTAATTAATGAGGAAGCCAAAAAGCTCGGGTTGAACTGCGCGATAATCGTTAACTGCCACAACAGCATAACCGACATAGTTGAAGTCGAGAAATACCTGCCTACACTGGAAAGTGTTGGCTTAAAATGCCTGCGAAAAGCCGCAGCACTGCCTCAGAAACCCTTCATGGTGGGTGCTGCAACTGTTTACCCCAAAGAGTTCTCCCTTAAAGACGGCATGGGTACAGGCGGAATAACTGGGATTGTGGTTACTGTTGAAGACCAAAAAACAGGTTACGTAATCATAGACGGCAACAACATGATTTCTGGGGTACGCGAAAAAATCCTTTCTGCAATTGGTCAGGCGGGCTTTACTGAAAGTGAAGTTTTCACAACCGACACTCATGCAGTAAGCGCTATTGTTACTGGCAGACGTGGCTATCACCCAGTTGGGGAAGCCATGGACCATGACACACTCATAAAACACATACTTGAAGTCCTAAAGGATGCCGAGTCAACATTGGAACCCTGCAAAGCTGGCTGTATACAATTCAAGGTTCCACAGGTTCGCGTTATTGGTAAAGAAAGAATTGAATCTCTAACTTGGCTAGTTGATAAGGGATTGGCAAGAGCTAAGCGTCTTGTGCTGCCTCTCTTTGTCACTGAAGGAATAATTTTGATTCTTCTTTTGGCGTTTATTCAGCCAATCCTTTTACCCTTTTTGTTGCTCGTTTAGGTTTCCGCTTTAGCTCAGTTCCACAAATTTGACACTCATTTGACTTAAAATTTGCAGAGTATTCTTTGTGGCATGCAGGGCAGTACCGAATCCACTCCAACAAGCGTTTAATCCCAAAAGTAGCAAGTGCCACAAACCCAATCCCCATCCGAGTAGCAACATTCTGAATCGAGTAATCATCCGTCACAATTTTAGGAGTATACCCTTTGGATTTGTACTCCAGCGAAAGCGCCAGCAACTACATATCCGCTTCCGAAAGCACATGTACGTCTCCTGCTTTGCTAGCGGAATTTTTTGCTTGGTTGAAGAATTCTTCGGTGGGTGCCACAATTTTTACTTTGCCGCTTTCGATGGCTGTTTGAAAACGCACCCGCGCCATAGAGTTGGACTTTAATTCTTCTTCAACCTTGGGTGCAGTAACCTGCTCTTGGCCTGTAGAGAAGGGGTCAAATCCTGCAAGAAACGCTGAAGTGTCTAAAACAACCACTTGTTTTGGGTCAACGCTGATTTTTCATCCCGTCCCCTTAAACAGTAACCTGCTTCTGAGACGATGGTAAAAATCGTTTTCAAAACGGATGAACGTGGTTACATTTTTGGAGCCTGTTACCGTTAGTGCTGGTTCTTTACAGTCGATAAGTTTGCGGTAGTTCCCGTCTATTAGAACAAGCATTTTTTTTGGGCTAACTGAACTAAAAGACACAGACGTTTCAGCGGGAAAAACCAGAGAATGAAAAACTGACAGCGAACAAATTGGTGTTAAAACAAACGCGTTCACACTGGGGTCCAAAACTGGACCGCCCGCGGAAAGCGAATATCCTGTTGAACCTGTTTGTGAGGACACTATTAATCCGTCTGCTTGGCATTTGAGGATGGGTTTTCCATCCTTGCATATTTGGGCATAAAGGATTTTTGAAGGTTCACCCGTTGAAATAACCACATCGTTTAAAGCATCTGGCAAGGTTTCTTCGCCTGCAGTTATTGACAGTTTGGCGCATTTTTCAATTTTATATTCGCCTGTAAGACATTTTTCTAAGGCATGGTATGCCATGTTAGGTTCAACCTCAGTTAAAAAGCCCCTCAAACCCATGTTAACTGCAAGAATCGGAGGTTCTGGTTTTGGTACGTTAATGCCTACCCTGAGGATTGTGCCATCACCCCCGATGGTTACTATAAAATCGGTTTTCATTTCTGATAGTGGAACAAATTCCTGTTCAGTTTTAATTTTACCCCCAAGCGTGTCTTCTATGTAAACCTTCAACCCTTTTCCCGCAAGATACTTAGACAATTCTTCGGTAAGCTTTAGTGCTGTTTTTTTGTCGTAGCGGGCAACTAAACCGACGCTTTTGAACACGTTTCCACCGTCAAAGTAAATACCGTTATCTTTTCTATATTAAGTCTTTCAGTGGCAAATTACCATTGTTATATCTACTTTTGGCGTCTTACACTTAAAATATGTAGGCAAAATTCACAATTGCTTTATTTTAGCTTGTATTATACAACCCTCTATTGGTGTTAAAATGGATAAGCGGCAGGAATCAAAAGTTTCTAGTTCTAAGTTTAACGAATTAGGTTTAGAAGAAAAAATTGCCGCTTTCATAAACTCTTCACCCAAACAAAAACCTGCAAAACCAATTAATCCTACTGATGAACCGCATTTATTTTCGCTCGCTGTTGAACTTTCCCTTGACGGTGTAGTCATCGGTGATGTAGATGGCTACATAACATACGTGAATAATGCTGCTCTAAAAATGTTTGGCGGCTTAGACAAAAAAGACGCAATTGGTAGGCATGTTATCGAATTTGTGGCTGAGCGAGACCGCGCAAAAGTTGCTCAGAGATCCTTGACCTCTTCATTGAAACTGGACGGTATGGTTAACGAGTTTTTTGCGCTCAAAAAAACAGGTGAAGAATTTCCGGTTGAAGTGACAACTGCTCCTATAAAAAATAGTGCCGGCAAACAAATCGGGTTTATAGATATTTTAAGAGATATAACTGACCGCAAAAAAGTCGAAGATGCCCTACGGCGAAGCGAAAAAAAATATCGTTTATTGTTTGAAAATATGCAAAACGGTTTTGTTTTCTGTCAAATCCTCTTTGATGACGCTGGAAAACCCGTTGAGCTAGCTAATTTTGAATTTAACAAAGCTTTTGAGCGAAGCACTGGTCTTAGCATACGTGATTTTGCTGAAGAAAACTGCAAAGAAACAACTGCTCGAATTATGAAGGCATACCCCACCCTTTTCAATCTAGGCAGTAAAGTAGCCTCAACAGGCGTAAGCCACAGGTTTGAGCTCCAGTTTAATGGTGCTTGGTTCTCCATTTTTATTTTCAGCCCCCAGAAAGGTTACTTGGGCTTATTCCTTGAAGACATTACAGAGCAAAAAAAGCTGTACCAAAAAATTGAGGAATACTCCGAAAGCCTAGAACAGATAGTTGAGGAACGGACCAAAGCTCTAAGAGAAGCCCAGGATCAACTTGTGAGAAATGAGCGGTTGGCTGCCATTGGTGAATTAGCTGGCATGGTCGGTCATGATTTGCGTAACCCATTAACCGGTATCAAAAACGCGGCGTATCTGCTTAGGAAAAAACAGTCTGGCAACATGGATGATAGAAGTCTTGACCTTTTGGGTATTATTGACCGCTCCGTTGATTCTGCAAACAAAATAATAAATGACCTGCTTGATTACAGCCGTGAATTACGTTTAGAGTTTGAGGAATACTCTCCTAAATCTTTGATAAACTACTTGTTGATATCCAACGTTAAAATTCCAAAGAACATCATCCTGTCTGAAAACGTGCAGTCCTTCCCGATGATATGGGTAGACGTGGGCAAAATCGAACGCGTATTTTTAAACCTTATCAGCAACGCCGTAGAATCCATGCCCAATGGTGGAAAACTGGAAATAACCAGCAAACAAAATGGTGCTTTTGTTGACATATCCTTCACAGACACAGGGTATGGAATGCCTGAAGAGGTTCAGCTTAAAATTTTCAAGCCACTATTTACAACCAAAGCAAAAGGCATGGGTTTTGGCTTGACAATCTGCAAGCGCATAGTGGAAGCTCACGGCGGAAAAATAACCGTTAAAAGCACTCCAACCAAAGGTTCAACATTTACTGTTTCTCTGCCTATAGAACAGAAACAAAATTGAATTTAAGCGGTTTTTAACGAGATTTTAACTTTATTAGCTTTTTTTAGCTTCAGAATCGGTTTTAAACGGCTGAAAATACGCCTTAAATCTGCCTGCGTTACCTTAAGCTATATATGTGTGTTTTTTAAAATTGCATTGATTATAAGGTAAAATTGTGGTGAGAAAATGAGCAAACCAGTTGATGTTGGAGAGTTACGAGTCGGCGGCTATATGATGATTGATGGTGCGCCATGCCGCATTGTTGATATAGCAAAATCTAAACCAGGAAAACACGGTGCAGCAAAAGCAAGAATAGTTGCAATCGGCGTTTTTGATGGTCAAAAAAGGCAATTTGTGAAACCTGTTGATGCCGGCGCTGAAGTCCCAATTATTGATAAGCGCACAGGTCAAGTTTTTGCAATTAACCCTACTAGTATTCAACTTATGGATTTGGAAACTTATGAGTACTGTGATGCGCCTTTTCCAGATGAGCCAGAACTCAAAGAAAAGATTGTTGCCGGCGCTGAAGTTGAATATTGGAAGATTCTTGAAAGAATAAAAATTGTTCGAGTAAAGTAATTTTCTATTTTTCCGTATTTCTTTTTTGTTCCTTTGATTTTGTAGTGTTTGTTGTTAAGGTTTATCTGCATCCATAAAGCCATTTTTGTTGAAGCCAATGATGCATGAAGAGCCGTCTGAATTGTGAAGAAGAACATAATATGGGGATAACTGAGGCTTCAAATGGTGGGCTCTGTTGCTCTTTCCAACCTGTACCCCCAATTATTTAAAGTCGAAAAGCTAAAGTTGCATGTTCCATACTCGCTTACATTTCTTACAGAAATGCCATCTGGACATCACTAAATCGCCAACAACCACTTCTAAAACCAAGAATTGCCTTGAGAGCCTAAATGATAAAAAGTTATACAAAGCTGTAAGTCTTAAACATAAACTGGAATCATATCTGAAAAAATCAATCAGACCCAATTATTGCGTATACTCAGGAATACCCCCAATCAATCAACGTTTATGTTTTCAACTTCAATGGCTACTTCGTTTCTTCTCAAAAAACTTGGAGTGAAAGGAGGATTATAAAGCATACTAAAAACTATACCCTTAGTTTTTATCCTTGCCTTAATTAACTCTTGCAGTAACTCCTGCTTTTTTTCTTCAAAATGAGCTTCAGACCAACTTCCGGAAAACCGTAAAACCGCAACAACTCTTGAGGAAACCTCCTCTATCTTGACATTACTATCTAAAGGCAGCGGAGTAGTTTCCAGATTCAATTCAGAAGGCATAACAAAAGCAATGTAACCTTGACTGGAAAAATCAGAAAAAACAGGCGATGTCATTTTTATTTCCTGAGAAGTATCCTGCGAAACGACAGGAGCAGTCATTTTTACTTTTGCTCTTTGCTTGTTGTTTCCTGAGATGAAACGGAAAAGAAGCCCAAAATTATCTGGCTCACGGTTCGATGCTTTGGCTATAACAATTTTTGGATAACGCCGAACCTCTACATTGCCCAATTTTCTTAAAACCTCATATTTTACGCTTTGAACCATAACCAGCCCATCGAAGAATATTGAATATCTTCAAATTACATAATTAACAAGCAAAACTAAAGTGTGATGTTATTGGCACCCAACAGCCACAAATTCTTATTAATGCATCAGAAAGCGAATAAAGTAGGAAAAATATAGTTGGAGGTGACGAATTTTTATGGCTGATATAGTCGATACTGCAATATCCGCTGGCAACTTCAAAACATTGGTTGCTGCTGTTCAGGCTGCTGGACTGGTTGAGACATTAAAAAGTCCAGGTCCGTTTACCGTATTTGCTCCATCAGATGATGCTTTCGAGAAACTGCCGAAAGGAACAGTTGAAAACCTCCTCAAAGACGTCCCAAAACTAAAATCAATTCTAACATACCACGTTGTCGCAGGCAAAGTTACATCGGCAGATGTCGTTAAACTTAAAACTGCAAAAACAGTTGAAGGCGAAGAAGTAAAAATCGATTCTTCCATGTGGCATGGTCACCGTATGCCTAAAATTAACGACGCAAAAATAGTTCAGGCAGATATAATGACTGACAATGGAGTTATCCATGTTATCGATAAAGTTTTGATACCGCCGATGGAAATGGCACATTAAAAACCGCTGCTGTGCTATAATTCATTCACTCTATAAAATAAAACGTTTTGCTGAAAAGGTGGCAGGTCGCTGTGTGAAATTAAGACTATAAAGTAGTTAAAAGAAATTTTAGTGGTCTAAAAAGATTTCAGATTATTTTATATACTAACCTCAACATAAATTGTTTAGTTGATTTTTGTGCAAAAAAATAGCTCAAATTATTTAAAGTACGTAAATATCGTCGCATTCATTTTAACTGTTATAATAAATAGTATTGCTGGAAGCACAACATTAATTGGCGGTCAAGATACCGCAGCGATATCCGACAAAAATCCTACCCTTATTACACCTGCAGGGTATGTTTTCTCTATCTGGGGCATTATTTACTTCCTACTAGGCGTCTTTGTGATTTATCAGGCGTTGCCAAAAGAACACAACAGCACATATAATAAAAAAATAGGCTGGCTATTTGTCCTAAGCAGTCTAATAAACATCGCTTGGATTTTTGTTTGGCAATATGAAAGCCTACTTTTATCAGTTGTTCTTATTTTTGCGCTTCTATTTTCGCTGATAGCGATTTATTTACGCCTAGATATCGGCAGGTCCAAAGTGAAGGTCAGTGAGAGACTTGCGGTTCATTTGCCTTTTAGTGTTTATTTGGGCTGGATAACTATTGCGTCCATAGCTGACGTTGCTGTTACTTTAACGGCTTATAATTGGGATGGATTTGGTATTAGCCCTGAAACGTGGGCAATAATAGTCGTTGCAGTAGCCTTGGTCATTACCCTGCTCATGTTAGGCATTCGCAAAGACATTGCCTATGCGTTGGTGATTATTTGGGCGCTGGTCGGTATCGGAGTAAACCACAGCAGCAACCCCAACGTTGTATTGCTGACTGAGGTGAGCAGTATCATTGTAGCCGTTGCTGTGTTGGCTGTGGTTGTTGTGACTTTGGTGAAAAGAAAATAACTTGCAACAAGGCACCTAAATTATAGTTGACGCTGATGCGACCTGTGTTCATTAATGAATTCTAGGTCAGCCCGTGCACGCTCAAGTTTTTTGAGGGCATTATTTCTAGCACGAGTTACCTTGGAGTTTCCATCTTGAGTTCGCGGTCAATCTTATAATCCGATACCCCTCCAGCCTTTAAACGCAAAATTGCCTTCTCGCGCTAGTCAAAGCCATAAGCTTTGTTTCCTCTTCAGCGGCACTGCAAAGAGCCACGCCTTCGTCTAAGTAATCCTTCTTTGATGCTTTTTAAGCGTTTAAGCCAAATATTTTTTAATTCAATTTCCGCCGTGGGCGTCATTAACTCGGCGCAAAGGATGCTTTTCTCACTGGATATGCCAGTACGCTTCAGGGCTTTACCGCGCTTGTTGTTCGATCGTTCATTAAATGCGAAAGGTGGTGTGCTTGCGGCTTTTTAATAATGTTTTTAACTATGCGTTGCGAGTTACCGATTGAGGAACTATAGAGCAACAATTAAAAAGGTGCTTTTGATGAAAGAGGCGGTAAAAGTCAAGATTACAGTTTTAAAGCGTTTTAATCCATCAGAAGTTTTTAAATCAAGTCCAGTGACTTTCATTGAACCTACTGGAGCATGTGACGTGTTCAGTGATGGGCAAGAATTTATCGTTGAAAATCTGATTATGCCTGAAGGGTTCTGTCCGATGGCTTGGCTTTCTATATGCAACAATGTGCGGCTTTTGAGTTATGGTTGCAATTTTCCTTGGTTCAAAGAAGAGGGTGTAACCATAAACTGTTGTATAGATGGACTTAGACCTGTAATATTCAAACTGGAACGCATCAAGTAAGTGACTCTAGCACACGCCAAAAGCAGAGATGTTATGAAATAGCCCGCACCAACTGCGCTGTTAAAAGATGCCAAAAACACGCTACCACATACATGACAAGGATCTGTTTACGCCGTCACCACGGTAGAGATAGAGGTTTTTTCCTGTTTGGCTGAATACCTTTATTTAAAACCGCGGTAGATGATATTAGGCTGGGAAATAACAATGGCACTAGACCGACTAGGTTCTTCATTGACCAACGCCGTAAAAAAACTCTTCAAAGCCTCCGTAGTGGACGAAGCAGCAGTCAAAGAACTAGTCCGGGACATACAACGCGCCCTACTTCAAGCAGACGTAAACGTGCAACTGGTGCTACAAATCTCCAAACGCATTGAAGAGCGCGCGTTAAACGAGAAGATGCCGCCTGGAATTTCAAGGCGTGAGCACGTTATCAAAGTTGTTTATGAAGAATTAACACGGTTCGTAGGTGACAAGCCTGTTCCGCTTAAAGTTGACCCAGGCTCAAAAAAAGTCATTATGCTAGTCGACATTCAGGGTTCAGGCAAAACCACACATGCTGCTAAACTTGCACGATACTTCCAGAAGCGCGGTTTAAAGGTTGGCTTAATTGCTGCTGACACTTACCGTCCAGGTGCATATGCACAGCTTCAACAGTTAGCAACCCGAATTAATGTTCCAATTTATGGTGAAGCCAAAGCCAAAGATCCAGTTAAAGTCGCAAAAGCAGGCTTCAAACAATTCCCCGACCGCGAACTCATAATCGTCGACACTGCTGGTCGTCACAAAGAAGAAAAAGACCTCATCAAGGAAATGAAAGACCTTGAAAAAAACATCCACCCCGACGAAGTTATCATGGTAATCGACGGCACCATCGGACAACAAGCATCGGCGCAGGCAAAAACCTTCCATGAAGCAACCCCCATCGGCGCCATCATCGTCACCAAACTTGACGGTTCAAGCCGTGGAGGAGGCGCACTCTCAGCGGTAGCAGCAACAGGCGCACCCATCAAATTCATCGGTACAGGCGAAAAAGTTGAGGACATCGAATCCTTTGTGCCCTCCCGCTTTGTTGGTCGCCTGCTGGGTATGGGTGATTTGGATACGTTGTTGGAAAAGGTTCATGATGCTGAGGTTGAGGTGCCTCAAAAGAAAGTTAAAGACATCATGAGCGGCAAATTCACTTTAACTGACATGTATGAGCAGTTCCAAGCCGTCAAAAAGATGGGTCCCTTCAAAAAAGTCATGTCTATGTTGCCTGGTATGAGTTATAATGTTCCAGATGAGATGCTAAACACTGCAGAGGGTCGCCTTGAGAAATGGGGCGTGATTATCCAGTCAATGACGCCTCAGGAAAAAGAAAACCCCAAAGTCTTCAATTCCTCACGCATAAAACGAGTAGCCCGAGGCTCAGGAACATCTGAAAAAGAAGTCAAAGAACTCCTCAAGCAGTACGTTATGATGCGTAAAATGCTCAAAATGTTTAAGCACAACAAACGCAAGATGCCCTTTGGCTTGGGCGGTGCAGGCAAAGGTTTACCGCCAGGATTAAAGTAGGTTTCACAGATGGATGTTTTAGAAAAAGCCTACCAGTTGCTCAGTAGTTATCCCCTTTGTGACCACTGCCTAGGACGCCAACTCGCAGCTTTAGGCTACTGCATGGAAAATGACGTCCGCGGCAAAGCCCTCAAAATCAGCTTAACCATGCAGGCAAACCTGCTTGCAGCTGAAAAAAATCCTGATGGCATTAATCAACTCAAGATTTTGGCAACTAATGGGTTTTCTAAAGAAGCGAAAGAAACCCTAAAACACCTAAAACAAGAAGTTCCAGAGGTTGAAGGGCTAAAATGTTTCTTATGTGACGACAGATTTGCTGAGGCTAACACTTTTTTGGATAACGCGTTAGCTATTTTGGCTGATTATGAATATTCCACTTTCTTAGTTGGTATCGAGTTGCCTGTTGCGGTTGAGGAGCGGGAAGACGAGTTCAAAGCTTCCCAAAACATAATCTACGGTGAAAGCCTCCGTCATGAGTTTGGCAGGGTATTGGGTAAAGGCTTAGCTGTTCGGGCGGGCAAAGAAGCCGAGTATCTAACACCTGACATAGCCGTGGTCTTTAACCCGTTTACTGGTAACATAAAACTTCAGGTTAACCCACTGTTTGTAGGTGGCAAATACCGAAAGCTTGTCCGCACGATTCCGCAGTCCAAATGGTTCTGTAGCTGCCGCGGAAAAGGCTGTCCTAAATGTGGCGGAACAGGGAAACTTTATCCTGAATCCGTTGAAGAGCTCTCATCTAACGCGTTGCTTGAAGTAGCACAGGGGGAAGAGGAGTTTTTCCATGCTTCTGGTCGTGAGGATATTGATGCACGGATGCTAGGCAGCGGTAGACCGTTTATTGTTGAGATTTCTAAACCGAAAAAGCGCTTTATTGACTTAAAACAAATCGAAGCTGCAGTCAATGAATCTGCGGTGGGTAAGGTTGAGGTTTCAGGATTACACTTTTCCAGCCGTGATGATGTTCGACACTTGAAGAAGGGTGAGACTGCCCAGAAGGAGTATGCGTTGTTGGCTGAGTTTGAAAAGGAACTTTCTGAGGCGGATTTGCGCACTATTGAAGAAAACTTCTCAGAAATTACGATTAAACAGCAGACTCCAAAACGTGTTGTGCATCGAAGGGCAGATATTGTGCGGGAAAGGTACATATATAAGGTTAAAGTTAAGAAGGTGTCGCTTAAGCGGGCTCTGCTTGAAATAAAATGTCAAGGTGGGCTCTACGTTAAAGAATTGGTGTCTGGCGATGACGGAAGAACAGTCCCAAACGTGTCTGACACGCTCAATAACAGGGCGAAGACGCTTAAGCTTGACGTCGTCAATGTAATAATAGATGAATAGGTGAAATATGATGAGAGGTTCAAAAGGATACTATGCTGGTACACGAAGTCTTCTAACGAAGCCTAATCGTGAAAGAGGAAAACCACAAATCAGCAAACTGCTACGCGAGTATGCTCCAGGTTCACAAGTAATCATAAAAATGAACTCCAGCGTACAAAAAAGCATGCCTCACAAACGCTTCCACGGCAAAATAGGCAAAGTTGTTGAGAAGCGCGGAAGAGCATACGTTGTGGATGTTCCACAGGGTGAAGCAATTAAACAAATTATTGTCCGCTCTGACCACTTAGAGCCATACCAAGGCAGTTGAGCTAGAAAATGAGTAAACGGGAAATAAGTGAAAAACGTCTCACTTTGCCCCAAGTAAAAGCAATACTTGACGGCATCGGCGAGGAAAACCTAGACCAGTATCAGCGTCGAACACTCGACTACGTAAACAAGTTCAGCAAAGTCACTTCTGAAAAAGCAGAGGAACTTCTCTCTAAACTTGTCAGCGAATACGAACTTGATGAAGTTGAAGCCGTCATGATAATCAACTGTATGCCTGAAACTGTGGATGAACTCAAAATTTTCTTGGCTGGTGGACGCAAAATTATTGAAGCCTCAAAACTGGACTCTATAGTTGCCCTTCTAAACGAGAGCAGAACCCTTCAATAACCCCCCTACTAATGCTAAGTATTTTAAGCAGTAACCGCCAATAAGTTAACGGAAGGTTCAGTGAAGATTATGGAAAAGCGCTACGAGGAGTACGCTTACGTGCTAGATTTCCTACAGCACGGCAAGCCAGGCTTTCGCCCAACAGGACGAGCAGGTTACAGAGCGGGAGCCCTAATTCAGTGTGTCGGGGAAGAATTTTTCACATTACTTGAGGCATTAGTCAAAGAAGAACTGGTGCTAAAACCTGGCGACCGCGTTTATGTGGGCAAGGATTCCCGGCAAGAAGTCACCTACATTATTGGTCGCATCGGCTATGAAGAGTTGACTGCCTCAGCTAAAGCTGACCTTCAAGGCGTCATTACCCGTATAGTGACAAACCGTGAGAAATGGTTTGTTAACTTCTTTAACACCACTCGCGCCATTACCCCGCGTATGCATGCGTTGGAGTTGGTGCCTGGGATTGGAAAAAAGTACATGTGGCAAGTGATAAATGAGCGCACAAAGAAACCGTTTGAAAGCTTTGAGGACTTGCAAAAACGCACAGAACTCCCCAGTCCTGCTAAGTTGATTACAAAGCGGGTTATGGAGGAGCTTGAAGGTGACAGCAAGTACCGTCTTTTCACGCGGGCGCAGTAAGGCTTTAGAATGATTCTTGAGGAAACGAAGCAGCTGCTTCGAACCCATCGATTAACACCGAACAAGCTGCTTGGCCAAAACTTCATGATAGAAGATGCTTTCTACCCTAAAATGTGCACGTACTCAGCTCTCAATAGTTCGGATGTGGTATTGGATGCTGGAGCAGGTTTTGGTTTTCTATCGAAATTTCTTTCCTCAAGGTGCAAGAGTGTGGTTGCTGTTGAAAAAGACTGCCAAGTTGCAGGTGTGCTCTGTGAACAAGTCCAGGGTTTAGTTAACGTGCAGGTGATTGTGGCTGATGTTTTAACTGCTGAATTGCCCCCATTCAATAAAGCCGTCGCGATTCCTCCCTATTACTTGTCTTCTAAGCTGGTGCTGTGGCTGCTTGAGCGCAAAGTGGATTGCGCCGTGATGATTGTGCAGACTGAATTTGCTAATCGTCTTGTTGCACCTGTGGGGAGTGAAGATTATGGTTGGTTAACAGTTGCTACTTATCAAGCCGCTGATGCGGAAATTCTGGATACTGTAAGCAAGGAAATGTTTTATCCACAGCCCGAAGTGGACTCAGTGATTGTCCGGCTAAAACCTTGGAGCAAGCCACCCTTCAACGTTGAAAATGAAGCCTTGTTTAGGCAACTGGCAAAATGGCTCTTCACCCAACGCAACAAGAAACTCACAAATGCGCTTGTTCCTTTCCTCAAAAACACGTTTAAACTCTGCAAAGAGGACGCAGAAAAGAAAGCCGCCAACTTGCCCTACGCCGACAAACGTGCTCGTGAATTGTCACCTGAAAACTTTGGAGAATTAGCTGATGCACTCTCAAACTAAACGTGTCTGTTTCGGCGATTTGGTTTTTGATGTTTGCGACGATGTTTATGAGCCATCGGAGGACTCGTTTCTTTTTGCCCAAAACCTGACTGTACATCCGTCTGATTGGGTACTGGATTTAGGAACAGGAAGCGGCATACTAGCGATTCTATCCGCAAAGACAGCCCGTCGCGTGACTGCCGTAGACATTAACCCTTACGCAATCCGCTGCGCCAAAGCCAACGCAAAGGTTAACCACCTGAATGGGAAAATGGATTTTTTGCAAGCCGACCTTTTTTCAGCCTTTCATAATCCCAAATTTAACGTGATTCTGTTTAATGCGCCCTATTTGCCCTCTGAAGAGGGTGAGGCAGACAATTGGATTGGGCGTTCATGGGCAGGCGGCGCAAGCGGACGGGACGTTATTGACCAATTCCTTGCTGTGGTTCCCCAGTTTTTGGCGATTGATGGGCGGGTTTTTTTGATGCAATCTACTTTGGCAGATGAAAAAGAGACTATCTGCCGTTTTGAGAAGCAGGGCTTTAAAGCGGGAGTTGTGGCTTCTTTGGCTTTGCCCTTCTTTGAAACCTTAACACTCATTGAAGCCGTGGTTGCAAACAGATAAAAGCCTAAACTTGCTTACATAGAACGGGGATTATTCGTGACGATTTGGTTTTATGTTAAAACAAACGATGAACCTAAAGATGTTGGAACAGTGGTTTGTAACGCAAACTATACAGAGGGCAAGCATCCTGAAGACAAATACTCTTGGGTTATGGAACCGGGTAGAGACGCGCCGGATTACTGGGAAATCAAAGGAGTATATGCACCTCTCAAAGAAATTTCGACCGTGGGCATCGTTAACCGTGTTGGTGACTCGGTGGTTTTATCAGAAATCGATGACGCTTTGGCACCCAACATTGCCGACCCATTGATTGAGAAATACGGATTTGACAAGGTAAAATGGCTAGTCGTTTTCACTCCAAAATAACCTGACCTTGCCCAAGGTTTTTGGTTTGAAAATATGTGCCATTAGGGACCTACCCCTCTATAGTTTCTGCAATGAATAACTAATAGGACCCAAATATGCCTATCAGTTTCTGAATGAAAAGCTGGTTATTGCTTATCGTATTTTTCTACTTCATCATTAACGATGCAAAGCTCGATTCCTGCCTGCTTAAACATTTCAATCGTATCTGCGTCGGCATGGTAGCGTTTGGTGCAGACCACCCGTTTAATGCCCGCATTAATAATCATCATCGCGCAGGTTCGACACGGCGTCATTTTGCAAAACAGTGTTGAGCCTTCTAGTGGTATGCCAAAGCGTGCGGCTTGAAGAATCGCATTTTGCTCGGCGTGCAGGGTCCGTACGCAGTGCTGGGTGATTTCACCGTTGCCATTGGTGACTGTGCGTAGGTCATGGCCAACTTCGTCACAGTGTGGCAGTCCTGCTGGAGCACCAACGTAGCCTGTAGTCATGATGCGTTTGTCTTTAACGATAACTGCACCGCATTTTCCGCGGTCACATGTAGCACGTGCAGCTACAGCTTCACACATATCCAAGAAGTACCTGTCCCAATCTGGTCTTGAGTTAGGCATAAATTTCCATCCTTGAGTTTAAAAATTAGTGGCGCTCGAAATTAATAAAAAATTCGCCAAACATCACCATCAATAAAGGTTTATTTTTTGGAAAATGTGAATTTCCCTGCCAATCTTGTGCCGCTCATCCGTTTCAACCAATGATGATAACTCACCAAGATTTTTCTCCAAAAAAGCGCTGTCACCAAACATTTCCTTGCCAAACGGAGCCACAACAGTGAAGCCCGCCTCTTGGGCTTTTTGTGCAATATTCATAGTGACAATGTCGCCTGAACGCGATACAATATAGGGTGTAACCAAAACAAGTCTGCCTCCTTCACGTAGCACGTTGAAGGCTTCTCTAACAAACCCAGAGAATAAGGGGTCAAGTTTGTTGATGACTTTGTGTGCGTAAGGCGTTGTTGGGATTTGTTTTAGTGGGGGCCCCAAATCAGGTTCGGTAACGATGCAGTCAACATTTTCAAACCCGACTTTACTGGTTAAATTGCCAACGTTACCCACAATGACACGGAACTTTGCATTTGGCAAATCATACTCTTGACGTATCCATTCCAGATTCTCAGTAGCCGCATTTACACACCACGTGTTGATATCCAAACCCACCGCTTCAGCTTTAGCCAGCAAGGCCTCCTGCAAAACCGTGCCCACACCACAAAACGGGTCAAGCACAACCTTGCCTTCCTTGCAATGTGACAAGTTTAGCATGATTCTTGCCAGTCTAGGTGGCATGCCGTAGATGACGCGTTGTCTGGGTTTGTAGACATCTCTTTTCTGGAACTCAAAGGGATTATGCACCGCAGTTGTGATGGCAACCCAAACCTTCTCTTTTCCGACACAGAAGAGCACTTCGCCTCTGCTTTCGATGAGGTTTTTCTTTAGAACTTCCACGTGGCTAAGCTGGGCGGCTCTTCTTTCCTTGCTAAACCCCATGAACTGTGACTTCTTACCAGCGCTTGCCAACTCCTTTTTGATAATGCTACCAACAGTGCGTTGAATTTGTCCTGAAAGTTGCCTAAACTGCTTATCCGCGCAGTAAACACTAACACCAAAAAACGCTTTCTCATCAGTTGCATTTTTTTCAATCTCGTCAACAATGCCGCTTAAACTTATTTGCTCGGTTATTTGTGCTTGGGCTTGCTTGTTTTTTTCAAGAAACGCCAACCTTGCGGCTTCAGTTGGGAACTCAGTTTGTACATCTGCAATTTTTATTGTCCCACCCAAATCCTCAATAGCACCTATTTTCTGTTCTAGGTCAAATACAAAGAATTCTTTGGAAACAAAAACTGTTTGAAAGGTTTCTTGTCTTGCTTGAAAGTAGGTTATGAGCTCTGCTAGGGAGAGTTTCCAGTTTTTTCCTGAAATAAATAATTGGGTTGGCATTGGAAAAGGTACAAGTTAATTAGGGTATTTAAGTAAATAATGTGGGCGTGGAGAAAAATCCTGTATTTTGTGAGGGTTTTCTCGATAAGACAGGGTGTATAATTACAAATCGTTTAAATACCCCCTGATGAGTAATGCTAAAAAGGGACGTTGCATGCACGCAAGAAACTTCAGGCACGTAAAAAACCGCGCCTACACACGGAAAAAGTTCGCTAAAGGTTTTCCCCCACCAAAAATCGTAAAGTTCACTATGGGCGATACTAAAGCGACTTTCACAGTTCAAGGACAACTCATAGCTTTAGAACGCGCTCAAATACGCCACAGCGCCCTCGAGGCCGCGCGTGTAGCTACAAACCGCGTTTTAATGGATAAACTCATAAACGATTACCTCATGGTTGTCCATCCATATCCACACATTATCTTAAGAGAAAACAAAATGATTTTTGGCGCTCACGCAGACAGGCTTCAACAGGGAATGCGTCGCTCCTTTGGCACAGCCGTGGGAACCGCAGCCAAAGTTGAAGTTAACCAGCCAATCATAACTGTAAAAGTAAACGCTACAGCGTTAGAAACAGCCAAAGAATCACTTAAACGTGGAAGCGCTAAACTTCCGATTCCTTGCAAAATAGTAATGACTAAAATCGAAGAATCTCCTGAAGCGCCACAAGCGGCAGAAGCAGCCGCCCCCACGGAGACGGAATCGGATTGAGTGCCCACAGAAAAGATCTGGTTTTATGGTTTGATAATGTAAGAAACACGGACGTTGCAATCGTTGGCGGCAAAAACGCAAGTCTAGGTGAAATGATTAATGCTGGCTTGCCCGTGCCAAACGGGTTTGCCGTAACCGCTTATTCTTACGAAAAATTTATTGAAGAAACACAAATCGCACAGAAAATCTATGCAATCATCACGGAAACCGTAACTGATCCAAACGATCCCAAACAGTACGAGGTTGCTTCTAAAAAAATCCGTGAACTCATCGAAAAAACCCCAATGCCCAAAGCAATTGAGGATGCCATAAAATCAGCATACAGCAAATTAAACAATCGATATAACCTAAAAGAAACCTTCGTAGCGGTCCGTTCAAGCGCAACCGCAGAAGACCTTCCTGACGCATCCTTTGCGGGTCAACAGGAAACATACCTCAACGTAAAAGGTGAAGAAGACCTAATCACCAAAGTTGTCAAATGCTGGAGCAGCCTATTTACTCCCCGCGCAATCTTTTACCGCAACGAGAAAAACTTTGCTCACGATAAAGTCTTCATCAGTGTTGGCGTACAGAAAATGGTCAACAGCCGCGCTGCAGGTGTCATGTTCACAATTAATCCAGTAACTGGTAACCGTGAAGAAATTGTTATCGAAGGCAACTTTGGTTTAGGTGAAACCGTTGTTTCAGGTGCAGTAAACCCTGACGATTTCGTGGTTGACAAAGCTACTTCTCAAATCAAATCACGACGTATCGCACGCAAAACCGTCAAGTACGTTCGTGACCCCGCAACTGGCAAAACCGTGCACATTGACATTCCTGAAGAGTAACAAAAAATTGTGTGTGTAAGCGACACTGAAATTGCGGCGTTAGCAGGACTTGCCAAGAAAATTGAGAAGCACTACGGTAAACCCATGGACATTGAATGGGCAATCGACCAAGACTTATCTTTCCCAGAAAACATTAACCTTGTTCAAGCAAGACCGGAAACAGTTTTCGGCACAAAAGATATCGAGGCATCTAAAATGGAAGAAACCAAAGCTCAAGACCTAAAAATTGTTGTTCGAGGAATCTCCGCTGGACGCCGAGGATACGGCATTGGCAAAGCCAAAGTTGTCCTCAACCCAGAAGATGCAAACAAAGACATGCAAAAAGGCGACATCCTCGTAACAGCCATGACTGACCCTGACTTTGTACCCTTCATGAAAATGGCCAGCGCAATTGTCACCGACAAAGGTGGAATCACCAGCCACGCAGCCATCGTCAGCCGAGAACTAAACATACCTTGTGTTGTAGGAACAGAAACAGCAACTGAAATCATGAAAACCGGACAAGAATACACTGTTGATTCAAGAAACGGTGTAATCTATGAGGGTATAATGCAGCAGGCAGTTAACTCAAACAAAAACAACAACACCGTAGTTCAAGTTCCAGACTGCGCGCCAATAACTGCCACAAAAATTTACATGAACCTTGGAACTCCCGAGATGATTGAGACGTACAAGGATTTGCCCTTTGAAGGCATCGGCTTAATGCGCACTGAATTCATCATGGCAAGTGCAATCGGACAACACCCTATGCTGTTTGTCGAGAATGGCGAAGAACAAAAATTCGTTGACATTTTCGCGGAGAACGTTGCAACTGTTGCCCGTGCTATCCAGCCAAAACCCGTTGTGGTTCGTTTAAGTGACTTCAAAACTAACGAATACCGCGGATTAAAAGGCGGTGAGACATACGAAATCAACGAAGAAAACCCTATGTTGGGCTGGAGAGGCTGTAGTCGCTACATCAGCAAATGGTACGAGAAAGCTTTCAGGCTAGAATGCAAAGCCATCCAGAAATGCCGCAGTGAATGGGCTCTTAAGAACGTTTACGTGATGCTTCCAATGGTTCGCACACTCTGGGAAGCAAACGCAGTCCTTCAAATCATGAAAGAGGAAGGCTTAGAACGCAACAAAGACTTCAAAATATGGTTCATGGCAGAAACACCCGCAATCGCAATCATGGCAGACGAGTTCAGTAAACTCGTTGACGGTTTCAGCATAGGCAGCAACGACATGACACAGGGTATACTGATGATTGACCGTGATTCAGAGCGTCTTGGTCAAATGGGTTACTTTGATGAACGCGACCCCGCAGTAAAACGCATTATCGCGCACCTAATCAAAGTCGCACACGAAAACGGCTGCACAGTATCAATTTGCGGTGAAGGACCCAGCAACCTGCCTGACTTCGCAGAGTTCCTTGTACGTCAAGGCATCGACAGCATATCAGTAAATAACGATGCAGTGGTGCAGACAAGAAAGAACGTTGCAAGCGTTGAACAAAAAATTATTCTACAACGCTTAGCCGAAGCAGCAGCACTCGCAGCTGGCAAACCACTCAAAAAACCAACCCCTAACTGGGTTTGGGACCCCTAAAATAGCAAACCCTTTTCTATTTTTTCCATTTCTTTTCTCTTGTTTGGTGACTAAATGAACGGCTTTGATTTTGAAGAAGAACGCATCAAACAGGAAATCACAAAGCTGGCTGCTAAACGTGTTCTGTTGCAGATGCCTGAAGGCTTAAAACCTGAAGCGCCCCGAATAGCAAAAATTATTGAAAAACACGGTGCAGTAGCGTTTATCTCCTCTGACCCTTGCTATGGCGCCTGCGACATCGCCATTTCAGAAGCCCAAGGCTTAGGTGTGGATTTGATTGTGCATTTTGGACATGCTCGCATGGTTAAGCATGAGGCAATTTCAACCATTTACGTAGAAGCAAGAGCTACCGTAACAATTGATGATGCCTTTGCACAAGCTTTACCAATGCTTAAGGATTACACCAGAATTGGTTTAGCCATGTCTGTTCAGCATCTGCAGTTTCTTGACCAAGCCCGCGAGTTCTTAACTCGCTCAGGAAAAACCGTGATTGTGGGCAACGCTGGGCGGCTGGGTTACGCTGGACAAGTCATCGGCTGCAACTACGGTAACGTCAAATCCATCGCTGATGAAGTTGAGGCTTTCCTGTTTGTGGGCGGCGGAATTTTCCACGCGCTAGGCATCGCACTAAACACTGGCAAACCAACTTTTGTCGCTGACCCCTACGACAAACGCGCCTACACAGTGAACACTGAAGCCCAAAAAATTCTACGGCAACGCTGGGCAGCTGTCCAAGAAGCGCAAGATGCTAAGTCTTTCGGCGTGATTGTGGGATTAAAGCTTGGGCAGAAACATTTAGATGATGCCCTAAAAGTCAAAGAAGTAGCTGAGAAAAAGGGCAAGATGGCCTTCTTGTTGGCTGGCAGAGAAATTACGCCTGAAACACTGCTTGAGTTTCCAACATTGGACGCTTACGTGAACACGGCTTGCCCCAGAATTTCCTTGGAGGCTACAAGCAAGTTTTCTAAGCCTGTACTTACTGTTAATGAGTTTATGGTGGTTGCTGGCGAGGTTTCATGGGAGAACATGCTCAAAAAAGGCTTATTCGAAAAATAGACCTACAAGTTTTCCTGTCAAGCCTAAAAGCTAACCCATCGCCCAAGGTTGAGCTTGAACAATACACCACCACCGAAGCCCCCGCCGCCACAATGCTTTACCTTGCTTACCTAAACGGTGACCTTGCAGGAAAAACCGTGGTTGACTTAGGCTGCGGAACAGGACGCTTGGGGCTTGGAGCAGCATTTCTCGGAGCAGAAAGTGTTGTGGGCATTGACATTGACAAGTCTGCTTTGGCAGTGGCAGTAGAAAACTCGAAACAACCCCCAATAATGCACACGCCAGACTGGATTGTAGGAGACATAGCCGCGGTTCAGGGGCGTTTTGATACGGTTTTGCAAAACCCGCCCTTTGGAGTGCAGAAGCGTAATGCAGACCGTGCTTTTCTGCAAAAAGCCCTTGAAATTGGTGGTTCCATTTATTCTTTGCACAGTCATCCTGAGGTTGACCGGGAACTGATTAAGCGGCTTAAGTCTAAGGGTATGTTGCAGGTTGAGCCTTCGCCTTTTCTGGAGCGCTTCGTTGCTGATTATGGCGGTAGGGTCTTGGTTGTTTACGCTTTGTTGATGACTATTCCTAAAATGTTCGAGTTCCACACTAAAATTCGTCATGATTTTGTGATTGATTTGTATGTGGTTGCTGGAAAAAACAGGCAAAGGTAATCACAGTTTTTATTAACGTGGTTTTTCTATTTAATCAAAAGGTTTATTGATAAGAATGGAAACTAAGCTTATGCCTCTGGCAAACGTAACTGTTTAAGCTTATACAACTTTAACGAGGAAAACTTGATGACTCTCAAACAACCTGAACAAAAAAGCGGCATCTTAGTGTTGCCTGGCGAACGTCTTGGTGTTATTGAAGAATTTATTCCTGACTCAGGCACATACGTAAAAGACGGCGTAATCTACTCAAGAATCATTGGCCGCGCATTAATGGATTTACTTAACAAAAAAGTCAGCGTGTACCCAGTCGGTAACGCTGTAGCAGCACCAAAAGTCGGCACAGTAGTTATTGGTCAAGTTGGAAACGCCCAATCCGATAATGTGCTGGTCAAAATCTTTAAGATTGGTCGGAAAAAACTCTCTGGCAACTTCTCAGGAATCCTTCACGTTTCAGATGTTTCAGACCGCTACATTAACTCAATGAGCGAAGTCTGCAAGACAGGCGACATAATCCGAGCCAAAGTAATCAGCGAAAAAAACCAAATCTACCACCTCTCAACTTCAGACCGCAACTTAGGTACGCTCTACAGTTTCTGTGGACGCTGTGGTGGTCTGCTTGAACAGCGAAAATACGAAATGTACTGCACAAAATGTGGTAGTATTGAAAAACGTAAAACTGCTCAAGATTATGGGCAAGAACAAATGTAAGGGGAAAAAATAAGAATGAATATTAAAGTTTTAAAACGCACAGACAACGAGCTTAAGATTGAAATCCAAGGCGCAGACCATGGATTGTGCAACCTGCTTCAAAAGAAAATCCTTGAAGAAAAAAACGTTGATGTCTCCGGTTATGATGTTCCTCACCCATTAGCTTCAAGTCCAGTTATCTACATTAGGATGCTAAACGGTGCAAGCCCTGATGAAGCACTGATTTCTGCAGCTAAAAAAGCAATGGCAAACAATGAAACATTTAGTAAAGAATTAGAAAACGCTGTCAAAGCCTAATTCCCAACATTTTTAATGCCTCACAGCGCATATTGCTATAGAGGCAAACTTGTTTGGTTCTGGAAAATTTTCGTGTTATTAAACCTGAAATCCGAGTTTTAGGCATCGACGATGCACCGCACATTCCACGAACCAAAACTTACGTGCCTGGGGTGGGCGCTGTTTTCCGCGGCGGTTTTTGGCTTGAAGGTGTACTGTCCACAAAGGTTCTGGTCGACGGCTTTGACTCCACAAAGGCGTTAAGTGATATGATAACGGGTTCGCCGCATTTTAAGCAGCTTCGTGTGGTCATGATAAACGGCATAACACTTGGCGGCTTTAACATAGTAGACATCAGTGCATTAAACAAGGCAACAGGGCTCCCAGTTATAGCGGTTTCACGCAAAAACCCTAACCTGACAAAGGTATATCAAGCCATAAGAAAACTCAGTCAGCCAGAAGAGCGCTTAAAAGTGCTGGATAACGCAGGCGAAATTGTTCCTATTTCCTTGAAAAACAGGCGGGGGCAGCTTTTTATTCAAACTGTTGGGATTGCCCTTGATGATGCACAGAAAATTTTGGATTTAACCGCAACCAGAAGCATCACTCCTGAACCTTTACGTGTTGCTCATCTGATTGCTTCAGGTGTAGGCGTGTGTGGTTTTTAGTTCTAGAAAAGGTTTAAAAGCCTCAATGCAGAGGGAATCCAAAACAGTTGAGGAAGAGTAGCCATGGAATTTTGTCCTAAATGCGGTACACGCCTCGAACCAAAGAAATCTAAAACCGGTAAAGAAGCCTCTTTAGTTCTTGCTTGCCCAAAATGCGGATACAAGAAATCTGACTCTGAAAAAATCGAGTCTAAAATAGCCTCTAAAGTAATCCAGCATAACCCCCAGCAGCTAGTTGCAGTCATCGGCAAAGAAGAACAAAAACTAACCACGCTTCCCACGGTTCATATTGAATGTCCAAAATGCGGAAACAACACAGCGTATGTTTGGCAAGTGCAAACTCGCGGTGCTGACGAGTCATCCACGCAGTTCCTGTGCTGTACAAAATGCAATTATACCTTTAGAGAGTACAGCTAAGGCTGTCTCTACAGTTAATTTTTATTTTTCTTTTCTCAGTTTATTTTTTATTGGTTTAAGGGGTAAACTTAATTATCCAAACCTTTTATATCTCTCATCATAAGCAATTAAGCGAGAGGAAGAGGACCCATGTTTAAGCTAAAAGTATCTGACGCTAAACTGTTAAAAGATATGGCTACTGCCATTTCCATTCTTGTAGATGAAGCCACATTCAAAATTGACCCCGAAGGCTTAAAACTGCGTGCCATGGACCCATCACGCGTCGCCATGATTGACTTCGAATGGCCAAAAACCATATTCGAAGAGTACATTTGTGAAGAACCCACAAAAATGTGCATCAACATAAGCGAGTTGCTTAAACTTATCAAACGCGCAAGCAAAGACGAATCAGTAGAGTTATCGTTAGATGACAAAACTGGACGTCTGCAAATTAAAATCACAGGGAAATACAGCCGAAACTTCAACATGCCTACTCTTGAGGCATCAGAAGAAGAGGTTCCTACTCCAAAAATCACCTTTAACGTAAAAGCCAAAACCACAACTCAAGGCTTAAGTCAAGCAATCGAAGACGCCCAGCTCGTCAGCGACCACGTACGCATGGAAGCTGAAACTGAAAAACTCACCCTGAGTGCTTCAGGCGACCTGATGGGTGCAACAATCACACTGCAGAAAGGCAGCGATGCACTGCTTGATTTAGAGGTTAAAGAAACAACCAAGGCAACTTTTAGCTTAAGCTACCTTTCCGAAATCATCAAAGCCGCCTCTGCAACCTCCGAAATCGCCACACTTGAGTTTTCCACTGATATGCCTATCAGAATTGACTTCCAGCAGACTAAAGAGGGCAAGTTAACTTTCTTCTTGGCGCCAAGAATAGAAACAGAGTAATAAGACTGATGGGGAGCTATGCCAAGTTTATTTAATGCTTTCACAGACTCTGACATAGCTAAATATCCCTTTCTAAAAGAAACCTCGCAGAAAGTTCAACAGCAAGACCTCCGAATTGCGTCTTTGGCTAATGATGATATGGCTGAAATTGTTGCTCTTGCTGAAGAAAGAGTAATTACCGCTATAAATTTTGTCCGAACTAAAGAAAAAATTGAAAAAATAGGAAATTTAAACTCTGAAATTTTTTCTTTTCCCATTGCGCTGCTACTTGTTTCTGCCACCGAGAATTCTTTTGTACGAAAACGCTACGCGCTGGCTGAGGCTAAGCAGGCAACCCTGAACCTTACCAGCGAAAAATCCTTAGAGAAGATTAAGCGCATCTCAGAAAATTTTGACTGGAAAACCATCCTAAACCAAAGAGCTAATCCTGAATTGCCATACGAGTACGCGCTTTCCCTTGCTGATTACCTGCGAAACACTTCGCATCTGCATGATAAAAATTGGAAACTAATCAACCGCATCCTCTACGACGGGTACGTTTACCTGCATAAACCAGACTTCATCCGGCTTTTAGAGGAAGAAATCAAGCGAAACATTGAAGCACGTCTGGGCGGAGCTGAACCGCCTGAATTACCTGAGAAACTGGTCCCAGTTATCGAACGAATACAAAAAATCGCCACTGATGTTTTAGGCACGATGGAAGATGAAAGCTTCCCAAAAGTTGTTGTGCAAGAAGCTTTCCCGCCCTGCATAAACGCGCTCTATGACGAGGCATCCAAAAACCATCACCTCTCTCACATGGGACGCTTCACACTCACATCCTTCCTAGTTTACATTGGCATGTCACCTGAACAGCTAAACGAGTTATACAAAAGCTTCTTCTCCGACTACAACGAGCGGTTAACGCGTTATCAAATCGAGCACATCGCGGGAGAACGCGGTTCAGGTACCAAATACACGCCCCCACAATGCTCTGTCCTGCAGACTCATGGATTGTGCAAGAACCCTGACGAACTCTGTCGCCGAGCGTATCATCCCCTAAAATATTACAGGCGTAAGCAAGCTAAAGCATTGGCTAAACAAGCTACTGTCAGTAAATAATTTTTTTTAGCCCTTTTTGGTTGTTATCTTTTTAGGGTAAATGCTTATTTTAGTTTTTAAAATATTTCAATTGAGGTTCAAAGGAGTATGCTTTCAGGTAAAAACTGGTTC
Organism: Candidatus Bathyarchaeota archaeon; assembly: GCA_026014585.1. Lineage (NCBI taxonomy): Archaea > Thermoproteati > Candidatus Bathyarchaeota > Candidatus Bathyarchaeota archaeon. The sequence continues at coordinate 526,050 of JAOZIA010000002.1, forward strand.
TTTCAAGTTTCTGTTTTCATAGTGTTGCTCCTGTTCTCTTTGAGTGTTATTTTAGGTGTTTTAAGCCTGTACTCCGTGCCAGTCGATGGTGTTGAGCAAACAATTTTGATTGATGATTCCTTCACGTTAACACATAATGAGTATCGCAGGGTTGGTTTGGGTTCTTTTGGCCGCGGAGAAAACATCACAATCACCGCACAGTGCACGGCAGGTTGCCAAAAAAACTTTTCCATAGTAGGTCCTAACGCGACAATATACACAACCACCACACTTGGCGACATTAATTACACCTTTACAACCCACGCAAACTACTACGAAGCCCTCTTCTTATCCAACTCCACAACCCCTAACACGGTTCACTTCCACGTCTTCGTCGAAAAACAACAAACCCTAACCCCATTTGCCGTTCTCACCAGTCCAGCAAAACTCCTCTTCCTATCAAGCGCTGCACTCTTTATCATAGTAACCCTAAGACCTGCATTAACCCAGCTTTCCCAGACAAAAAAAATCATCCTTCCCAGTCTGGACAAAAAAGGTTGCCTTATCCTCAAGATTTTGTTTTTAATTTCGACGATTGTTTGGCTGGTGCTTTTGGTGTTTAATTCTAACCCGCTGGGGACGTTCGAAAACTGGTACACTGATCATCCCAGGCACTCTTATGTTGCAACTCTCTTTGTTAAGGATGGCTTTTCAGTTTTCAGCATGCCGCTTGGGCAACTGGCAAGCGCTGATGCCTCGTCATTCAAATTTGTAACGTGGCCTGAAATGTCTCATCTTTACCCGCTGGGTAGTATCATGCTGTTTTTGCCTTTTGGCGAAATGCTTCAAAACGGCGTCAATTCAGCTTTGGTTTACAAGCTAGAAATAGGCATATTCCTCATAGTCGCCAACGCTTGTATGTACCTATTTTTCAAATATTTCCTTAAACAAGACCTTGACATAGTGCCCAAAATCATAAGCGTTCTAATCATGTACTGGAGCCTTGTCTACTTCGCGGCTAACGGCATGTTTGATGCGGTAGCCTTTATTTTTTCGCTTCCAGCAGTGATAATGTTTCTTTACAAGCGTTATGATGCTTTCTTTCTGCTTATGGCAGTTTCAGTCACTTTCAAGTATCAAGCCGGAATTTTCCTGCTGCCCCTAATAGTAATTGCCCTGTTCAAGCTTGTCGGCGAAAACAAGCTGAAGATTTTGAAAAACAAATTCGTCCTTGCCGGCTTTGCCTTAATGGTGCTTAACGCTTTTACTGCCTACCTTAGTTTACCCTACTTTTTGGGAACCCGTGCTGAGTTGAGTATGAATGGGCTTAACGCTTTCATGTCTCATCCACAAATTCCCTGGGTGACCCAAGCCTTCTTTGTTTTCCTAACGCTTGGACTAACTCTTGCTTTTGCAGTTTACATGCTCAAACATAACAAATTGATTTCTCTATCAGCTATTTTTCTGCTGGTTCCAGTTTTCACAATGCCCTTCTTCCAGAATTGGTATATGCCCTTTGTTTTCATCTACGCCCTGATTCCTCAGCCAAAAAAAGACTTAACCCTCACCGTTTTGTGGTTATCATACATAATTTTTATGATTGCTTTCGGTGGGATTTCCTTTAGTTTTCTGATGTCAAAAGCATTCTAAGTTACCTGTATGAAATATAAGGTTCCAAACAGCAATTAAATAGACTAGGTGGGCGCGGGTAGAGTGGATTCCAGAGAATTTGTTTATTCAAAATTCCGAGAATACTACACTGACTCATCAACAGAAATCCCTGAACCCCTCTGTGTTGAGCAAAGAGAATTTGCTTATCTGAGTTTTAAAGAACGCTTCATGATGCGCCACAAACGCTTCGGAACTTTTACTGCTTTCACGAATTTACTCAAGGAAAACACGCCCTCAGACGTTTACCACTCAATTGCCTACTACGAAAACCCTGACTTTGACATGGACAAAAAAGGCTGGCTAGGCGCCGACTTGGTTTTTGACATAGACGCAGACCACATCCCCTCATCCTGTGACAAAATCCATGACGAATGGAAATGCAACAAATGCGGTTTCAGCGGCAAAGGCGTAACTCCCGAGGTCTGCCCAGCATGTGGGGGTCAAAAATTTGAAACCAAAACTTGGCCCTGCGAGTTATGCATTAAGGCTGCAAGGGATGAAACCAGCAAACTGCTTGACATGCTTTCTGGCGATTTTGGTTTTTCAGATAAAGAGTTACGCGTATTTTTTTCGGGGCACCGCGGTTATCACGTTTACGTGGAAAATGAAGCCATCAAATCGTTGGATGCCCTGGGTAGAAAGGAAATTGTTGATTATGTTATGGGCACGGGATTGACGATTCTTGAAAAGGATGATGCACCCGTAAAGAGTAAACGCAAAAAGAAGGGTCCTGCTGGTTTTAGCTTGCATGATTACGGGTGGAATAGGCGGTTAAAGTTGGGTATGCAAAAATTTATCGCCCGCGCCACTAAAGAAGACTTGAAAAATGTTGGTTTAACAACAAATTATTCTGCTGTTTTGGATAATAAGGCGCTTATTTCAAAATGTATAAGCGAGGGGCGTTGGACGGGTGTTAACGGCGTCAGTGTTCAAACTTGGCGTAAAATCGCTGCGTACGTTAAGGATTTGGAGTCCTCCGCAATTGACACTGTGGTGACAACGGATATTCACCGTTTAATCCGCATGAATGGAACCCTGCACGGCAAAACTGGTCTGAAAAAAGTAGAGTTTGCTGCAAAGGATTTGGAAACATTTGACCCATTTAGTGAGGCGGTAGCTTTTAAAAAGGGTGAAGTGAAAGTGTTAATCGATAACGCACCAAAGTTTAACATGAGCGGAACAGAGCTGGGGCCTTTCAAAAACGAAATACGGGAATTGCCCACTGCAGCGGCTGTGATGCTTATCTGTAAAGGCAGGGCAAAGGTGGCAGAATAGCATGTACAATGAACTTTACGCAGCTTGGAAACGGGAAATTTCTGATCCCTCACTTGGCAGTCTGCCGTCTGATTTTTACGCTAAAATCACTGTTTACCTTGGTAAAATACGTGAAGATAATAAGATGCTGGATAACAAATCTCTCAAAGTTGCCCTTCTTGAACACGAAAAACAGCACGTAAACAGAATGCTAAATGAACTTCTCAAATTGCGTTATGAAAAGCTTGTGCATGCAATAACTGAAGCCCAAAAAATTCCCCAACCCACTTTAGCTGCTGAGGAAGCTAAAATATGCGAAAACTTCCTCTCCTTCTCAGCTGATTACCAGAAATTCACAAAAAGTCTACTTCAAGGCGAAACCTTCACGCCTGCCCCTTCAGCTGTTCCATCAACACCTGTTTCACAAGTTACTCCCACTCCAGCACCTGCCCCAGTTGCGTTGACGCCTCACAAGCGGGTTACTTTACGTTTTTCTAAGAATGTGCCTGCTGTGATTGGTTTTGACATGAAAACTTATGGTCCTTTTCTGGTTGAGGATGTTGCTTCGTTGCCTGTGGAGAACGCCAAGATTTTGGTGAAGCAGGGATTAGCTGTTCAGGTTGAATTAACTGGACAATAGTTTGCGAGTTGATGAGTAAACGTCTCTTTTTTGCTCTTTTTTTGTGTCTGGTGGCTTTGTATGTTTGATTAGCCGTTGTTTGGTTGTCTTTTCAATGGTTGTTGTTTCTTTGGGGCTTTTTTATTTTTAATGGTAACGTTTATAACGGTAATTTATTATTGCTAAAGGCGCGAAGCGGATGATCAATGGGACATCGTAAAGTACACGCTCCAAGACATGGTTCACTAGCTTATTTGCCTAGGAAACGCGCCAAGAGTCCAGTGGCACGTATACGTTACTGGCCAGAAATTAACTCTGACGCACCAAGGCTTTTAGGTTTATCAGCTTACAAAGCAGGCATGACTTATGTCTTCACAATTGAAGACA